>DAOTUR010000671.1:0-2012 GCA_034436915.1 Anaerolineae bacterium | reverse complement strand
AAAGCAGGGTTTTCGCCAAATTTTGGCACTTCGTGACCTTTTATAAGCCAAGTTTTGGGGCCAAATTTGCTTCAAAAAGGCGGATTTGGCTGTGTTTTCAAAATTGGCGAAGGTATTGGAGTATGTCCCAAGCCCACACTCGTTTAGACGCGGCGTCATCACTGGCCCATACGTAATCGCCTGCCCTATGGTGATGAGAGCCGCGTGCTATAATGTCTCGCGGCTCATCGATTCGCACAAAATGGCAAACATATGATTCTGGTCACAGGGGCAGCGGGCTTCATCGGACGACACGTCATCGAGCGCTTGATGAAAGATCGCCTGCCTGTGCGTGTGCTGCTACCGGACTATCAGGTGCGCCGTGTCCCCTGGGATATCAACAGCCCCTACGCCCCCGAAATTATTATTGGCAGCATCCTTGATGAAGAGGCCGTGTTTAAAGCGGTGTCCGGTGTGCATACCGTCATTCATCTGGCGAGCGCCCAATGGTGGGGCCGCGCCCGCGATCTTGAGCGCCTCGATCTGGCGGGGACGCGCACGCTGCTGTCCATCGCCCGCTCGGCCCGCGTGGGCCGTGTGATTTATCTGAGTCATCTCGGCGCTGCGCCCTCGTCCGCCTACGTGCTGCATCGCATCAAAGGCCAGACTGAGCAGTTGATTCGCAACAGCGGCCTCGCCTATACTATCTTGCGCTGCGGCATCATCTTTGGCGAAGGCGATGCCTTCATCAATCATATTGCGATGATGCTGCGGATTAATCCGTTTTTCTTCCTCATGCCAGGGCAGGGCGAGAATATCCTGCATCCGCTGTATATTGATGATCTGGTGCGGGCGCTGATAATTGCCCTCGAATCCATCCCCACTGTTGATAAGACGCTCGATATTGGCGGCCTGGAATACACCTCGCTGATCGACCTGCTGCGAACGGTCATGCGCGTGACGGGAATGCGGCGTCTGATTATCCCCGTGCCGCCGTATATGGTGCGCCTGATGACGGGCATTTATACGCGCATTTTTCCGCGTGCGTTGATGACCAGCCAATGGCTCGATATTCTGGCGACCAATCGCACCGCCAGCGTCAGCAATCTGTACGAACATTTCGGGTTTCAGCCGCGCCGCTTTGAAGATACACTCGTGACTTATTTACCCAAGCAAAAACATGTGCGACGGCTGCTTCGTTCGGTGTTTCGGCGGCGGCCTCGGCGTATTTAAGATGGAGTCGGCATGACAGAGATCACCCTCCGTGAGATTCGCACATCGGCGGAGATGGACGAGGCGGTTGAACTGCAAAAAATCTACTGGGGCGAGGATATGGGCGCACTCGTTCCAGGACATATGCTGCTGGCAATCGTCAATCATGGCGGCTATGTTCCCGCCGCATTTGATGGAGATCGCATGGTCGGGCTGCTCATCGGCTTTCTGGGGGCGGATCGTGAAGCCGTAAGAGAAGATCGCCCGTTGTCGCGCTGTCTGCTGGTGATGTCCAAGCGCATGGTCGTGCTGCCCGACTACCGCAGCGATAATATCGGCACGCGCCTGAAACTGGCCCAGCGTGATTTCGCCCTGCGCTATCATATTCCCCTCGTCATCTGGACATTCGATCCGGTGCTGGCCCGCAATGCCTATCTCAACCTGCATAAGTTGGGGGCTGTCGGCCAGAAATACGCCATCAACTATTTTGGGCAGTCCTCGGATTACACCATGTTGAGCGATGATCGCCTCGTGGTGAACTGGTGGGTCGCCCATCCCCATGCCACCGCCTACACGGAAGGCCGCGCCCCGAAACTTACGCTGGAGGCCCTGGACGATCCACAGCGCCTGAATGACACGGCCACTCCCTATGATCTGCTCCAGCCTGCTCGCGTGAATAGTCCGACAGGCCGCACCCTTCTGCTCGAAATCCCGATGGATTACCCCGCGCTGGAAAAACAGGATGCGGGCCTGGGGCGACACTGGCGCGATCATCTGCGTGAAGCGTTCACAACCGCATTCGCGGCGGGCTATGTGGCGAC
>DAOTUR010000670.1:0-1605 GCA_034436915.1 Anaerolineae bacterium | reverse complement strand
AATGTACGATGTCTCAGGGCCAATTCCATTTCCGCTGATCGAGCCAGGTCATTTGGTGCTGCTTGGCTCTCCTATGAGTATGGCAGGCTCAAAGAGCATTTGTCAAAGCGCCAAAGTCCAGGGTTTGGCGTGCCAAACCCAGGGCATACCTTCGGTGGCTACGCTTGGCACGCCATGCCCCTACAACAGACCCACCTCAAATTTATGACATTGGTTACATAAACACCGATGCACCTGGAAGAATGGTCATACCCACCCCTCCCGCTTGAGCGTGTTTTGCCCTACGATAAGAAGATGGTTTCGGTGTCATCAGGATCACACTTCTATGAATATTCCTTTCAACATTCTCAAGCCTCTATATGAGACTCTTCAGGACGAAATGAACACCGCTGTACAGCGCGTCCTCGCCAGCGGATGGTATATCCTCGGCCCGGAGGTGGAGGCGTTTGAGCAAGCCTTCGCAGAGTATCACGGCCTGCCCTATGCGGTGGGCGTCGCCAACGGCACAGATGCGATTGAGCTGGCGCTGCGGGCCTGTGGTATCGGCGCAGGCGATGAAGTCATCACGCTCTCACACACGGCCTTTGCCACTGTGAATGCCGTAGAACGAGCGGGCGCAACACCGGTCATGGTCGATATTGATCCCGTGACCTATACAATTTCGCCTGCCGCTGTTGAGGCCGCGATTACGCCGCGTACAAAAGCGATTGTGCCTGTCCACATTTACGGCCAGCCTGCCGACCTGGATGCACTGCAAGTCCTTTGTGAGCGCCACCATCTGCTGCTGATCGAAGACTGCGCCCAGGCACATGGGGCGCGGTATCGCGGGCGGCTGGTGGGGACGTTTGGCGCAGTGGCGTCATTCAGCTTTTACCCGACCAAAAATCTCGGCGCGTTTGGCGATGGTGGTGCAGTCATCACCCGTGACCCACAGATTGCCGCCAAACTCAAGAGCCTGCGAAATTATGGGCAAACCGCCAAGTATCATCACGAGGAATGGGGCATGAACAGCCGCCTCGATGAGATGCAGGCGGCGATTCTGGGCGTCAAGCTGGTGCATCTTGATTCGCACAATGCCACTCGTCAGGCCCTCGCCAGCGTGTATGATCGCGGCCTGAGTAACGTCACGATTCCGGTCATCGGGGCCAATGCCCAATCGGTCTATCATCTGTATGTCGTGCGTCATCCACAGCGTGACGCCCTGATGAGCGCCTTGAAAAACAAGGGCATTGGCACAGCGATTCACTACCCCATCCCGAACCATGTACAGCCCGCCTGTGCTCATCTGGGCTACAGCGCTGGCTCCCTGCCCGCGACAGAGCAGGCTGCCAGAGAGATCCTGTCGCTGCCGCTGTATATCGGCCTCTCCCCCTCTGAGGTCGAGGAGGTGTGTGCAGTCATCAGCCATGAGGCGGGTTTGCTGGTGTAGTCAATCAAAGCAGGGAGGTTAGGCTTTTCCAAAGAAATAGCTGTTCCCATTCAGAGAGGGGCAATACGAACAAACCATTTGTCGAGACCTGTTAAACGCTCAAAACGGTGTTCGAGGGTAGCCATTTGCTTGGAAGTCAGCCGAACACCAATGGCGTAGGTTTGTTTGAGCCAATG
>DAOTUR010000669.1:0-2450 GCA_034436915.1 Anaerolineae bacterium | reverse complement strand
CGTGGGTTCGTAGGGGCAGGATGCATCCTGCCCAATGACAAATATCCTTCAAATCAATCAGGGCGCGATACATCGCGCCCCTACAGGGGCATTTTTCTCGCGGATAGGTGAATGATTACTGAGAATCGTGGGGCAGGATATATCCTGCCCATAAATCACCAGGGCGCGATATATCGCGCCCCTACAAACCCACCACGATGATAATGACAGATACTGCACGACGGTTTGTAGGGACATAACATGTCATGTCCGAACCTATGGACATGGCGTGCCATCACACAGGTCGTTTATACGCCTACGTCACGTCGTTCAAACAGCACTACAGACAGCCCAAACATCACCGCCGTTGCAACAACCAGGATCAGTAGTGAGGTGAATACAAGGCCGTGCTGCACAACGCCCTGCACGTTCATATATTGAAAGAATGACAGGTCTTTCAACGCTCCGGCGGCTGTCGTGCTGGCCGCATTGCCGATGACATTGAGGAAATAGCTGACCACAATGAACGAGATGATCACAACTGTTGCGGTGGATTTGCGGCGGAAGAAGGTGTTCGCGGCGGCTGTGGCTGCGATGATGAACCAGACCCCCAGCGTCAGCGGGATGCTCGTCATCATCAGACGCCCCATCGAGAAGTCCAGCGGGCTTGCCAGACGACCCGCCAGCAAACCCAGGTAGGACACTAAAATGATGCCGCCACTCAACAGCCCATAGGCCGCATATTTCTCCGTCACAACCCGCCAGCGGGCAACAGGCTGTGTCAGCAGCACATCCATCGAGCCATCGTCTTCCTCATTGGCCGTGATATTCATGCCTGAGAGCACGGCATACACCAGCAGCAAAATCATTGCATAGAGGATGAAGCCCAACGCGATAAAGCCTTCGGGCGTTGCCAGGGCTGCCATATCTGAAATGCCCATCGCTTGCATGACGGCGGGCGGGAGTTTATTTCCAATGATATCCTGATATTGCTTGAGCGTATCGACATCACGCACGATGCTCACGATATAAAAGCCCAGAAACCCCAGGCCAATCCCCCAGTAGAACATCTGCCGCCAGTTGCGTTTCAGGGTCTCGATGAAAATTGCGCCGTTCATTTGACCATCTCCTTGTGTGTCTCATGGGTTTGTGCGGAGTCGTAGAACGAGAGAAAGATATCTTCCAGACTGGGTTCATGGACATCGATATTGACGAGATAGCCACTGCTGACGACGCGCAGCACCGGGTCAAAATCGCCGCGCAGCTTGAAGCGGGCCGTCTTGTCTTGGATGACGACCTCCTGTGCGCCGATGCTCTCCAGGCGTTCCTGCCACATCTGCGGCACAGCCTCGCGGAATTCCAGGTCAACAGAACGGAAACCCGCCTTCATCAGTGTGTCCACGTTTTGCACCGTCTGCAGTTGGCCGTCGCGCAAAATCGCCACACGGTCACAGATCGCTTGCACCTCTGACAACTGATGCGAGGAGAGAAACACAGTGCGTCCCTCAGCGCGAATATCTCGCATCATCTGATTGAACGTCTGCTGCATCAGCGGATCGAGGCCGCTGGTCGGTTCATCCAGGATGAGCAGTTCAGGCCGATGCATCATCGCCAGGATCAAGCCGAGTTTGCGCTTGTTGCCCGTCGAAAAATCGCGGATTTTTTTGCTGGCATCGAACTTCAACTCTTCGGCTAGTTTTTGCGCCTCTTTCACCTGTGGGGCGATAGTCCCACGCAAACTGGCAATGTAGTAGATGACCTGCGCTGCTGTGCGATTCTTCCACAGATTCAATTCACCGGGCAGAAATCCCACGCGGCGGTGTATGGCAACGCTGTGCTCCTGGGCATTCAGGCCAAACACAGACGCTGTGCCTGATGTCGGGCGAATCAAGTCCAGCAGCAGGCGGATGGTGGTGGTTTTTCCCGCGCCATTCGGCCCCAGATAGCCAAAGATTTCGCCTGTCTGGACTTCAAGGGTCAGTTGGTCGAGCGCCTTGAGATCGGGCCGCCCACTGACATGATAGGTCTTGCTCAAGTTCTGTGTTTGGAGGATAGGTGTCATGTGTCGTGTCCTTGATCAGTCAAGCAAAATTTTGTGATTTAGAGCGCCGACTTTTGAATCGGTTTTTTAGCCTGACCCCTCACCCCAACCCCTTCGCGGGTGAGGGGCTTTTTGCACCCTACTCCCCTCCTCGCCCCTGTAATCATTCACCTATCCATGCGACAAAGGCCGTTATAGGGGCGCGATATATCGCGCCCTGATGATTTTTAGGGGATTCAACGTGGGCAGGATGTATCCTGCCCCTACAAACCCACGATTCTCACGGATAGGTGAATGATTACTCGCCCCTTGTGGGGGAGGTCGGTGAGGGGTCAAATGAGCGCTTTCAATTCTGTTGGCAGCACCTGTGCGCCCAATGACAGCCCAATGACGCTGGCTGTCCCGCCATGAGCCAGCTGTATGAATCCTA
>DAOTUR010000668.1:0-10590 GCA_034436915.1 Anaerolineae bacterium | reverse complement strand
GTTCAGCGCACGAAGGCAGGCGGTTATAATCCCGCTCCCACATCTCAGCGTAAAAATCCAGATATTCGCTGACGTGGGCTGACCAGTAATCATTATCGTGTTCGCCGGTGGCATTCACGACATAGGTGTGGGCGATGCCGCGCTGCGTGAGGCGGCTGGAGAGAAGCTGCTGGCTTGGCCCGGCGCTGTCACTGGCTCCGTTGTCCATATACAGACGCAGGCCTGCCTCCTGCAAAGCCGACGAATTGAGGGCCAATTCCAGCGGATTGAACGCAGCGGGAATATCCGCCGTATTGGGGTAAAAGCCGCTGTGACTGCCGAGATTGCCAAACATATCCGGGTGGCGCATCCCAATACTGTAGGCCAGAAAGCCACCGCGTGAGATGCCGCCAATGCCACGATGGGCGGCATCCTCCCACACGCAAAAATCACGCTCAAGGGCAGGCAGTAGTTCTTCCAGCACAACCCACTCATACGAGGGCTGCGGCGGAAATTGATTAAGCTGTCCAATTTCGCCCAGATAGGGCATCGCCACCAGCATCGGCGCGAGCGAGCCATTGAGAATGTTCGTATTCAGGATATCGATCAAGCCCAACTGCTCCCACTGCTGCTCCCGATAGCTGAGTCCGTGCAGCAAAATCACCAGCGGAAAGCGCCGCCCGGTCTGGAAGTAGCACGGCGGCGTATAAACACGATAGCGTAAATTTTCGTTGGCAATCGCGCTCTCATTGGTCTTGAATTCGATGATCTGCCCTTTCTCCTCTTCACACGGGAAAGGTGTCACAACTGTCGTCGGCACAGGCGTCTGAGTGGGCGTCAATGTGGCAGTGGGGCTTGGGATCGGTGTGTGGGTGGGCGTGGGTGTTTGCGTCGGCGGATTGGTGACGACAATGGCGATGGGTGTGGGATTATAGGGCGCAAGCGGATCGCAGCCCAAGCATACGAGAATCATGAGTCCAACTGCCATCCCACTGATCAACCGCCGCATCGTGTTCTCCTGGTGTGTGTGCGCGGCAAAGCATAGCGGATGGAGGGCAGGCTTGTAAAGCGCCCCGTTGCAGCAGATGGGTCACAAGTGAAAACTGTGTCGGGGCAAACACCCCGACAGGCGGCGTCTATTCCTGCGAGAATGATAACGCGACGGCATTGCCTTCGGTGTCTTGAATGATGGCATAGACCGAAGTCGGACTCATGGCTGTCTCCGGCGTCATGACGTGCCCTCCTGCTGCGACAGTGCGCGTGAGAAACGGCGCAAGATCGTTGCCCACATTGAGGTACATCAATGTGCCTTTGCTGCTCGGCTCAAAATCCTTGGTCTGATTCAACGAGACGCCGGGTCGTCCATCGGCAGGATTGATGAGAATGGCGACGCGGCGCTCGCCATCGTCATAGGCTTCGCCGGCATCAAACTCAAACACGGCTTGATAGAACGTGGCAGCACGCTTGACATCTTTTGCAGGCAGTTCAATCCATGAGGCATAAATCATAGTGTCTCTCTCCTAATATACATGAATTTACAAAATTGTGAGGGTATAGAAAAACGATCTCACCCCACGCTGCTCTCTCAATGAGAGCGAATAAGCGTTCGACAAATTATAGCTCATATATTCTAAAATTCAAAGCGATAGGAATGAGGGGTATGGGGTTTTAAGAGCATTTAAAGCGACCAGGGCTGAGAATCAAAAAATCCGACTATTGGTCGGATTTTTGTTTGGGAGAGCGGGAGACGCGATTCGAACGCGCGACATTTTCCTTGGCAAGGAAACATTCTACCACTGAATTACTCCCGCAAGATGTATAGAGTATAGTCGCCGCACTCGACTTTGACAAGGGTGAATTTTCCGTTTTTCTAGCGGTTGTCAGCAAGTTTTATCCAGAGAAACGCCCAGTAGTCTCGACTAGTGGGTCACTTGCTGTGCATAACCGCATTCTTTGATCTCAATTTGAACTTGAAGACCGGAAAATGAATGCCGCCTCTCATGCCACATGGCCCACTAGAGAGTTGCCGAATAGTATCAGACGCATACTGATCAGGAATCCACTCAGGGTGTTGCAGGCGAAATAAGTTAATCATACTCGCAAACGCCTCTGTCAGGTGTTCAGCTCTCACCTGATCATTGTCATACCATCTTGCCCCTGTCCAAAAGTAAAACAACGCCCAATGCACTGCTCTCACTTTTGGGTCTTTGTGATTGGCTCCCATGTCAGGAAATGGAGACAGGTCTTTTCCCTGTGCGGAGAACAGCTTTGAGTCTTGAAGCTCCTGTATCTGAAGGGAAAACAAAATCCTGACATCATCGAATCGAGCGCTGTAGATGTTGAAATATTCCACGCAGAGATGAGCGCTCTTGAGCGGCTCTGTTTGCACAAGCCTATCGGAGAGGGCGTGTTTACAGCCCTCCCAATCATGTTTTGCTGCGGCCTCGCGTATAGCATCGCTCATTGAGTTGCTGTGTGGTTTCTTTTCACGATTGTGAGGCATCAAATTCGAGAACGGCGCTGTGTGCGACATAAGTGTTGGGCGCGGCATCGTTCTTAACATCCACATCGACATACAGGCCGCCGCAGCTTTGGATATCTTCTCCATCAGCAGACAGTTGAAACACCTCAACACGCACCCGTACCTGATCGTAATCCTCCGGCGTGAGCTGCACTGTATGACGGGCCGCTCCACCCCCCACGCGCACAATCTGGTCGCTCTTAATATTCAAGGTCGCGTGCAGCGCGGTCAGGCGGAAGACGATATCGGTCTCCGCTCGCATTTTGCCTGTCGTATCGGCGTCCACGCCAATATAGAGGGGCGTAGATGTATTGGGAGACAGCGTGCGCGGCAGCGCCACCAGCACCTTGCGCTGCACCTTTGATGGCCCCAGCGAATTGGTCGGGGCGCTGGCATCGTAGGCCGCGAGTTCGCGGGATGCGGTATTGCCCTTCTGCGTCAACTCCATCACGCCATCGCTGCGGGCTGCAATGAAATTATTGGTCACGAGCCGCCGCTTGGCTTTATCGAAGGTGCGCTCACTGAGGTTCAGGTCATCTGCAACCGTCACCCCGTCCGAGACGCCGCTGCGATTGAGATAGCGGATAATATCCAGCGCCCCGGTCAGCGGTTCAAGCTGCAGGAGATAAAGTGGTAACGAAGCGGCCATGCGCGTCCCCTTGTCGGTACACTCGTGAGATCAACACTATATGCTTAGTATAGCCGCGCCTTTTTCTGCACACAAGAAAAGACATAGTGGTTGAGGCCGCGTAAAAAGCAGACATGCTAAAAACACAAAGAGCGCAAAGAAGTCTGACTTCTTTGCGCTCTTTGGCTCACATCTGTAGAGATGAGATTACGGCTTTGTGAAGGTGATTTCCGTCGGGGCCTGGATGAAATTCCCGGCCTTCACCAGCACCAACCGCAGCCGATACGTCCCTGAAGGCAGCGCGTTGCCATCCAGCGTCTCCAACTGCCCGTTGACGACACTGTTAAATCCTTGCACACCCAGCGGCGTCCAGTCGGCAAACGGCCCCCCCTGGATATAGAACTGGTAGAACTCAGCGATATTGGAGTCAAACTGCACCGTCCCCATGATGGGGATTGGCCCCGTGACCGTATCGCCATTCACAGGCGATGTGATCTGCACAACGGCTTGTGCAGGCCCATATGAGCCGCCTCCTCCACCCGCCACCATAATTTCCGGTGAGCAGTCAATCGTCGGCAGAATCGCCAGCCCCGCGCTGCGTGCATAATTCTCAGCCTCGACTGCATCGCCCTGCGAGGTGATGGGCGGCGCAATGAAGACGAGTGTCTGTGTGCCGGGCGTCGAAGCCAGTGACTCATTCACGCGGCAGTATTTGGGCGCGGGCGGCTGCTTATCGCCAGGGGCCAGTTGGAACTGCAAGGCAGCGGCGACTTCCGGGGCCAGCGGATACACCAGCGCACGATACACGCCGGGGCTGACCTGTTCAATCATCTGACCGCCGGGCGGGGCCGTGAGCGGTGAATCGTTGTAGATGAAATTGCCCGTATCGTCCGGCACGCCCGTTGGCCCATCCAGGAACCATTCTGTCATTTGCGATGGGCAATCGGGCGACGGATCAGTCAGGCGGCGTACATCGCACATGCGCTGCTGCGACATGCCGCCGGGGTTATCGGGGCCATCAGGCTGCAACGCGCCGTCAATGGCGAGAGAGGCCATCGCGCTCGGTGAGCCGTAAATCCCACGAATGACTTCATTCCAGATTGGAGCCGCCCCCGTCAAACCGGACGATCCGATCATGGGCGATCCATCATTGTTGCCCGCCCACACGCCAATGGCGACGTTGCGCGTATAGCCCACCGTCCAGTTGTCTTTGTAATCATTGGTCGTCCCCGTCTTCACCGACGAGCCAATGCCATCGGTGCGAAGCGGGCTGGTCGATCCCATCGCTGGAGTTCGTGCTGCGTTATCGCCGAGGATATCGCTGATGACAAACGCCACACGCGGATCAAGCACCAGTTGCCCGCTGGCGCTGCGATCCACCGTCCGCTCTGTGACCTTCCAATCCCCATTCGGGCAGCCATGCTCATACTGATAGATCATCTCGTTATTGCTGTTCAGGATGCAGCGAATCGAGGTGGGCGGGACATAATTGCCCGCATTCGGGAAGACCGAATAGGCATTAGTCAGTTCCAGCAGCGAGATTTCGCCACCGCCCAACGTCAGCGACAGGCCGTACTGCGCTGGATCGTCGCTGAACGAGGTCACGCCAAGCCGCTTCATGAACAGCAGCAGATAATCGACGCCGACCAGACGCAGCGTCTGCACCGCCGGAATGTTGTAGCTGTTAGACAGCGCCGTTCGCATCGTCACAGGCCCATGAAAGCGCCCATCGTAGTTGCGCGGTGAGTAACCGGGCTGTCCCGCAATGCCAATATCGGTCTTGGTATCCCAGATGACATCGCCGGGCGTCATGCCGCGTTCCATCGCCGCCGAATAGGTGAAGGGCTTCATCGTGCTGCCCGGCTGACGCAGGGCAATCGTGACATTCACGCGGCCATCAATCGTCTGGCTGTTATAGTCGATACTGCCAACCATGCCGAGGATTTCGCCCGTCAGCGGCTTGATGACGACCACTGCCGCATTCGACACATTCTGCCGCGCCAGCCCTGCCACCTGATTGACGGCTGCCGTTTGCGCCATCGCGTTGATCTCCTGATCGATGGTGGTATAGACGCGCAGGCCGCCGCGTGCAATATCTTCAGGCGTATAGCCCAGATCGGTCATCAGATGTTCAAGTTCATTCTTGGCATACACCGTGAAGTGCGGAGCCTTCAATGAGACTGAGGGCGCAACGAAGGTCAACCCCTCGGCCAGCGCTGCATCCATCTGCTGCTGCGTGATGTATTTCTCATCCAGCATCTGTGCGAGCACCTCGCGCTGACGGGCATAGACGTTGTTCTGGACTTCAGGGTCGGGATTCAGTGGGTCAAGATCGCCCGGAGCCTGTGGCAGTCCGGCAATCAGCGCTGATTCGCCCAGCGTCAAATCCTGGACATCTTTGCCGAACAAGATTTGCGCGGCCATCTGTGACCCATAGGCGAGATTGCCATAGTAAATCTCGTTCAGGTACATCGTGAGAATGTCCTGCTTGGAGCGGCGGTTCGTCAGCAGAATTGCCAGGACAATTTCCTCAGCCTTACGTTGGGCGCTGATCTCATTGCGCTTGGCATAATCAAACAGAATATTGCGGACGACCTGCTGTGTAATCGTGCTGCCGCCTGGCGTGCGCGTGCCTGATCCCGCGCCCACATATTTGAGGAGGGCCACGCCCGTCGCCGCCACATCAACGCCGATGTTGTCCCAAAAGGAGTCATCTTCAACCGCGACAGTGGCATTGATCAAATCTTTGGGAAGGCGTTCAAACGGCACGAGCACGCGCCGCCCCTCATCAAAGGCTTCATACAACTCGTTCCCCCCGCGATCATAAAAGAAGGAACTCTGGAAGCTTTGATAGGTATCGACTTTTGATAATTGGCTGCCCCACTGCGCTTCGATACGGGGGACAAAGATCGCCGCCAGCACGCCGCTGATGAGCGTGAAGCCGCCACAGAATGTGATGACCAGCCCCAATGCCGCCCAGACGCAGCCCGCAGGCAGCCCTAGAATGCGCCCGCGTGAACGGCGGCTCGGCAGGGCCTTCTGATTGGCATTGGGCGGCGGCGCAGGCACGTACTGGCCCTGGCCGGGCGGTTGGATGCCGCCCTGTGAGACGGGCCGCCGATAGCGCTCATCGATGGGCGCAGATGGGTGGGGGATGGCGGACGCCTGGGGAGCGCGGCCAGCGCCCAGGGCGTGGCTGGCGATGGTCTGTCCGCCGCTTGCGCCGTAGCCGCGATCTCCTGTCGCCGGATTGGGGATGGTCGTCCCGGCATTGGGGTTGACCGTCCGCATATTCTGCACAGTGGCCGGAGAGTTGGGCGCTGTCACGGAAGGCATATTGGGCACAGTGGCCTGCCCGCCAGGACTCACGCGCGGATTTTGCATAGTGGATTGTGCGCCAACCTTGGGCTGCGACAGCGTTTCCTGGCTGTGAAAGCTGCCCATGTCCGGGTTGGGATCAAGGCCGCCGCTGCCCGCCAATGTCTGCTTGGGATCGTTGGGCTGGATATCTCGCGGCTGTGTGACTTCGGCAGGTTTGCCTTTGCGCCATTCATCGCCCAACGGCGGTTGCGAACGGCTGAGATCCGGCAGCTTGAACGGCACATCTTCATCGACAAATTCCATCTCATCCGTATCATCGGCGCTGAGCGGCGGTTCGTAGAATTTAGAAACTTCTTCACTGCGTTCCTCTGGAGAGGGGAGAGGACGGCCCGATTCGGGCATGTCAGGTGTTGGCCGATTGGGTTCATCGGGCATGTTTAAGAGGCTCCCTGCGGCCTTGCTGTGCCGCCTGTGATCGTGTGACTGATATCTAACAGTCTACCACAGGCGGCCCTGTAGCGAGGTGGGCGTTTGCTATACGCCTGCTCTATGATAAACGAGTATCTCACCTTACGCAGTTTACCCCTCCCTAAATCCCTCCCCACGTTGTGGGGAGAGACTTCAAGCTTTTTGCTCATCCTCTCTGAACAGGGCGGAGGGGCTGGGAGGAAGGGTTTGACGCTCATTCCAGTGCTCTCGGCATCATTTTACGGGGGGGGTGTAAGGTGAGTGAGTATTACGAATTAATAGAGATATTTATGGGAATGTATAGGGACAAGGCCCGCCTTGTCCTGGCCCGCCTTGTCCGAATGGGTGGACACGGCAGGCCGTGTCCCTACAGGGAATAGCAAGAATTAATAGTCTGACAAGGGCGGGTTTGTAGGGGCACGATACATCGTGTCCTGGCCTTCCTCAATGCTCCGCCCTTGTCTACAACCCCGCGAAGAAGCCGCCCGTCTCCTGCACATCGATGCGTATCCCATCGAGTTCACGCGGCAGCACATCTTCTTCCGCCAACTGTGCCATCGGCAGCTTCTCGCTCACCATGACCACGACAGCGGGTTTGTTGGTGGGCGTTTGACCCTCTTTGGCAAAGCCAATCCCGACTCCCACCACGTTCGGATAGGACATGAGGGTGTCCATGTATTTCACCTGAACGGCGGTGAGGGCCTTGATTTGCGCGTCGGTCAATATCGGCAGCTGATCGTTTTTGCCTGAACTGCTGGAAAATGGATTGTCGCGTGAGGACATTTTCTGATCTCCTTGTGAAAAATGAGAGAGGATGGATCGGACAGCACAGTCCCGACCCAACACATAGGTTATCCCGCTGCAAACACGATGTTCATCTCGGCCATGATGCGCTCGATAGGCGTGAAGATTGTCGCTGCGCCTGACCCGGCAAACAGCAGCCCAACAACCGTTTGCGTGTTCAATTCCACGATGAGCGCCCCGGAATCTCCGCCCTGACTCATGCCTGTCGCCATAATTTGATTGACGAAACGAGCGGTGCGCGGGCCTGCCAGCGTCGTATAGCCCACGTCAATTGTGGCATTGATGAGATTGATTGTCCCCTGCGTCGTATCGGAGGTGCGGCCTGTCTTGCGAATCTGCATCCCCAGGCGCGGCGCACCCACCGCCAGAATCGGGCCGATATTGCGAATCTCGGCGCTGAACATGGCCGGATTGATCGGCTTTGCCAGAGCGCAGTCGAGCAGATTTTCGGGCATTGTGGCCTGCTGCGCCACTGTCGTGCGCTGCACAGGTTGATACGTCGCCACCGCCTGAGATTGCGAATTCGTCACGGTCAGACGCTTGTCGGAGCCGTTGGCCTTCGCCAGCGCATTGCCAAACCCGGCGATGAGCGTGGCAATATCGCAGCTGCTGCTGGTGGGGGATGGCGAAGGATTGGGCGTTGGGGTCGGCGTGATGACGGGCGGCGGTGGCTCAGGCAGATCAGGATCGCCCACGTAGCGCAGCGCCTTAAAGCGTTCGAGGCGGGCCACAACATCCGCCGGATTCTGGCCTTTATCGACAGCGCCCGGCTGCAAAATCGGGTCGCCAATCAGGGCATCGTTGCTGTTCGCCAGCACATGATTATTCGACAAAATCAGCGGCTCGCCTGTTGTGCGATCATATACAATCGCGCCCAACGTTCCCGCTGTCACTTTGTAATGCCCGATTGACACGCCTGCTGGAATGATCGGACGCCAGCGATCACGCGCCCCAAGCTGCGCCCGTATCTGCCCAACTTCGATCACATCGGTGCGGAGGCCCTCAATCTCCTCCGGCACGCGATCATCCGGGTGCAGCGCATCAACGGGCTGCTTTGTCTCTACGAGGGCGATCAGCGTTACCTCGTTGGTGCGTTCGCCTCTCACATCCCGATAGCCAATGCCAACCCCGATAACGCCCGCCCGTGCCAGCAGTTCGCGCTGGAAGCGGCGCTGCACCTCAACCAATTGATTAAACAGCGACATGACGACTCCACCCTTCGTATAAAGATCAATCAGGCATTTTCCGCCATCTGCGCCCACTCATCCGAAAGCATGGTGTAGATGTTCCAATCCACGTAATGATCATACAGCCACTGCACCTCACGAATGATCCCCTCATGCGTGAAACCAAGCCGCAGCGGGATAGCAGCACTGGCAAGATTACGCACCGCACAGTGGATGACAACACGATTCAAGCCCAGATCGAACAGCGCATCATCCGTCATGGCGCGAATGACCCGCGTCATAATGCCTTTGCCCGTGTGCGATTCCGCCAACCAGTAGCCCATCTCCGTCGTGCTCGCCTGGAAATCCCAGTAGTGATAGCCCACTGATCCAATAAGCTGGCCGCGCTGCCAGATGCCGCCCTCCCAACCATCACGGTTGCCCCATTTACGCCGCGACAGGCGGAGAAACTGCTCGCTGTCAGCCGGGGTTTCCGTCGTATCGACCCACGAGAGCCAGGGACGTAAATGGCTGCGATTGGCATCCACGAGGTTATAAATCGCCAGCGCATCGCGGGCTTCAAACGGGCGTATCGTCAGATCATCGTCGATCTTGCGGCTGAACTCAAGGCGCGGATGCTTGACCGTCCATTCTGTCGACAGGATGCTGTGTAACACCGCATCGTAGCGAATGTCATTTCGCAGCAGCGCCTGCCGCAGCGTGGCTTCGGGGTGCATCCCAACGGCCTGAATGTGAGCGATATACTCGGTTTGATCGAGGGCAGGCCGCATCTCAATACGATGAACCTCCCACACCGAGAAGATATAATCGATGATGCCCACCAGCGCTTCACGCAGCGCAGCCGCAAACATCTCGCCGGGGATAATCCACGCCTGGATTTCCGCCCGCAGAGGAGTCACGCGCTCCAGGCCGATATGCCCGACACAGCGGCCCTGAGCATAGATGGCAGTGAGCATCGCCGTTTCATCCGCGTGGCGCTGGCGAATCTTCTGGATATAACTCTGCCAACTGCCCGCTGAGGCAAATGCTTGATCCCAGGCCCAGAACGTTTCCCAAGCCATTGGCTGCGATTGCAGGAGTGTATACTGCTCGTTAGCGTCGAGATCGTCCGTCAGACGAAGTTCCAGGCCAGGGCGAAGAGACAAGGTGAACATAAAAACGCATTATCCTATGAGGAACCGTAAACCGGATTGAAATAATCTAATCGCAAAAACAAAAAAGCGCAACGAGATCATCGCTGCGCTTTTGCGTCAGGGGGTCGCCTGCCGCCGCAAATGCAGCCATTGCAGCGCGATCAGCGTCTTGGCATCCTGGATTTGTCCGGCCCACATCTGACCAAACGCCTCTGCGACAGGCAGCGTTACCACGCGGATATTTTCATTCTCGCTTGGCAGCCCGCCGCCTTCACTCACATATTGGGCAGGCGTCACCAGCGCATAAAACAGATGGATGCGCTCGGATGTGCCGCCCGGACTGACGTAAAACGTATGGATGGGCGTGAGCATCTCCACGCGACAGCCAATTTCTTCTTCCAACTCACGGCGCATGGTGTCGTCGGGAGCCTCGCCCTCTTCAACGCTGCCCGCCGGAATCTCAAGAATCCAGCCCGGCCCGTGTGCTACAGTGGGATAGCGAAACTGTTCCGTGAAGGTCAGTGTATCGGCCTCGGCGTCATGGACAAG
>DAOTUR010000667.1:0-17644 GCA_034436915.1 Anaerolineae bacterium | reverse complement strand
TATGAGACGGTTTATGTGTGAACGACACGGTTGGCTCCCAAGCCGCCTGTTTAATCGTTCACCGCAGAGTTCGGAACTGGTGAGGCATTCCGAAGTGCCTATCTATTCGTCTCTAACGGCAGCCCCTTTCAGGCCAAGTCTGGTAAGCATTGGGGCTAAAAGCCCCTCCCTTTAGGGATGGGGATGCTTACAGGATACTTCGTCATGCTTTTCAAACGGCGGCGGGTTAGGGTTTAGAGAAAAAGAGCAGGAGGTTTATCCTGCTCTCATAAAGCGTTTTGTTTTACCCCTCACCCCCGGCCCCCTCTCCCACAAGGACGCGAGGGGTGCAAAACAGGGCAAGAAGATTCGTTTTCCCAAATCGATCTACGGAAGGGCGTTTACTCCCAACATGATCTTCCCTCATGCGATACGACGAAGGAAAGAGGATTTTTGAGGTGTCCTGCTCCTCCTCGCCCCTTGTGGGAGAGGAGGTTGGGAGGTGAGGCGTAATAGCGTCTAGAAAATCCTAGGCCATATTGTTGATGATGGCCGTCGCAAATTCGCTCGTCTTGACTTCGCGGGCATCTTCCATCTGGCGGGCAAAATCGTAGGTGACGATTTTATCGGCGATGGTCTTTTCATAGGCTTTGGTGATCATAGTGGCGGCTTCAAACCAACTAATGTGTTCCAGCATCATCACGCCGCTGAACAGCAGTGAACCAGGGTTCACCTTGTCCAGATTGGTGTACTTGGGCGCGGTGCCGTGTGTCGCTTCAAACAGTGCCACTTCGTCGCCGATGTTTGCGCCGGGGGCAATGCCCACGCCGCCGACTTCCGCCGCAATTGCATCGCTGAGGTAGTCGCCGTTGAGGTTGGTGGTCGCCAGGACTTCAAATTCCGACGGCCGCAGCAGCATCTTCTGGAACATGATATCGGCGATCTGATCTTGCAGCAGGATTTTGCCTTCCGGCACTTTGCCGCCGTGATTCTTCTCGACTTCGGCCCAGGCGATGGTTTCGTTCGGGAATTCATCACGCCCGACTTCGTAGCCCCACTTCATGAATGCGCCTTCGGTGTACTTCTGGATGTTGCCTTTGTGGACGAAGGTCACGCTTTTGCGTCCGCGCTCAATCGCATAGCGGATGGCCGCCCGCACAAGGCGCTTGCTGCCAAATGCGCTTACGGGCTTGATGCCCAAGCCCGCGCCCTCAAAGAAGCCCGTGACGCCCAGGTCTTTACGCAGGAAGTTGGCGAGTTTTTCATTTTCGGGGGTGCCGGATTCAAACTCGATGCCTGCATAGATGTCTTCGGTGTTCTCGCGGAAGATCACAACATCGACTTCTTCCGGGTGCTTGAGCGGGCTTGGCACGCCCTGGAAATACTGCACCGGGCGCAGGCACACATACAGATCCAGCACCTGACGCAGCGTCACGTTCAGGCTGCGGAAGCCCTCGCCAACGGGTGTTGTCAGCGGCCCCTTGATGCCGACCTTGAATTCACGCAGGGCAGCGAAGGTTTCTTCGGGCATGTAATTGCCATCATAGAGGCCCGCCGCTTTTTCGCCGCAGTAGACTTCCATCCAGGACACCTTGCGATGTCCGCCATACGCTTTTTCAATCGCGGCATCCCAGATGCGCTTGCTGGCGGTCATGATATCGTAACCGATGCCATCGCCCTCGATGAAGAGCATGATGGGATTATCGGGCACGTTCATTTTGCCATCGGTGAACGTGATGCGTTCGCCGGTCTGCGGCACGCTGATTTTGTCATACGCCATAGGGGATTTCTCCTAAAAGTTACGCTGTGAGGCTTGTCAAATACCGAGGCAAAATTGTATCACTTTCGCTGTGCCAATGCACAGGAGACCTATCGAGAAAATAGGGCAATCACCTCTCAGTTTTTGAAGTTCAACGACGCGAGGCAATCATGATACGTTGAGGTTAAAGTGTTCGCAAAAATGCTCATAAGGGTATGAGATAGCTCTTACGACAGTAAAATCCCTACCACGCTAATCCCCACCGCCAGCAGTACCCCGATCAACACAGCGACCACAACGCGCAGCAGCACCCGCAATGGGCTGTCGGCGGGCGGCGGATCGATAATGCCCAACTGCGCTTTGACCTCTTGATTCTGTGGATTGATGGCAAGAATATTTTCCAGGCACACACGCCGATCCGCCTCTGTCTCTACCACATTGAGCAGAGACACCCAGACACGTTCACGGCCAGGGTCGATCAGCGCCGCCCGCCGCCAGTAGCGGTGGGCCTGCTTGCGTGCGCCCTGCACATAGCACGCCTGACCCAGACGCATCATGCGGGCAAAGGCTTCTGTTTCATCAGGGAAGGAAGGAAGGATCATCGCGTGAGATTACAATTCCGTTTGTCTTACTTGATTATACGAGGATTTGCCTGTCACAGCATCAATCTTGCATCATAATTTATCTATCACATAGTCTAGACCCAAATCCGCCTTATGACCCTCCTAAAACGTTTAAGATGCTCCTACTGTAAAAAGGATGCAAACGCATTTGTGTCTTTTGGCACAATACTTGCAGTTATGCCCCGTATCTCATAGGATACGTGCTCGTAATCATGATAAAGGAATCAAGGTTCGCACGATGCTCAACTGGTCAGCAGGGCCTCGCATCTACGAAATCAACACCCGCGTATGGCTCACACAGCTTTGTGAAAACTATGGTAAATCGATTGATCTTGACAATATCCCGGATGAAGTGTTAGATGAACTGGTTTCTTATGAGATTGATGCTGTCTGGTTGATGGGGGTCTGGGAGCGCGGTGTCGCAACACGCGCCAGCGCCCTCAACTATGTCCATGAATATCGCTACGCCCTGCCCGATATCCAACCCGACGACGTGATTGGCTCGGCGTATGCTGTCCACAATTACGTGGTTGAGCCAGCCATCGGCGGGCGTGAGGCGCTGGCCCGTTTGCGGGTGCGCTTGCAACAGCGCGGCCTGCGGCTGGTGCTGGATTTTGTGCCCAATCATGTCGCTACCGATCATGCGGCCATTAGCCTGCACCCCGAATATTTTGTGCAGGGGACGCCCGAACAGCTCAAGCGCGACACGACCAACTTCTTTCTCACCCACAACGCCAAGAATCAGCCGATTGTGATTGCGCGTGGCCGTGATCCCTACTTCCCCGGTTGGATCGACACCGCCCAACTGAATGTGTTTTCACCGGGCGGGCGGGCGATGGCGCTGGAAATTTTGCTCGATATCGCCTCGCAGTGTGATGGCGTGCGCTGTGATATGGCAATGCTGGTGATGAATGAGGTCTTCGTGCGCTCGTGGGGCTGGCTCGGACTCAAGCCGCCCAAACGCGATTATTGGGAGACGATCATCCCCAAAGTCAAAGCGCAGAATCCCGAATTTCTCTTCATCGCTGAGGCGTACTGGAATCTCGAATACGCGCTGCAACTCCAGGGCTTCGATTATACGTATGACAAAACCATGTATGATCGCCTGCTCAAAGGCGATGTGAACGGCATCTATCTGCACCTGACCGCGAATATGAACTATCTCAAGCGCAAGATTCGCTTCATCGAGAATCATGATGAGCATCGCGCCGCCGCCGCCTTTGGGCCGGATCGCAGCCGCCCTGCCGCCGCGCTCATCTGCACGCTGCCGGGATCGGTGCTGCTGCATCAGGGCCAATTTGAGGGCCGCAAAGTGAAGCTGCCCGTGCATATTGTCCGCCAGCCCCATGAAGAAGAATTTACGCCGCTCTATGATTTTTACATGAATTTGCTGGCTGAGACCCGCGATGATATTTACCGCACCGGTCAATGGTCGCTGTTCCGATGTTATGCCGCCTGCAATGGCTGTGAGGGGGCCGGCAATATCGTGGCCTATGGCTGGCGCAAGAACAACGATTTCCGCCTCGTCGTGGTCAACATGGTCGATGAGTGGTCACAGGCGCTGATCGGTCTCAACGGCTGGCTGGATGAGCTAAAAGACAAATCGTGGCTACTATATGACGCCCTGCACAATTACTATATCGAGGAGGAGGGCAGCAATCTCGCTGAATCGGGCGGCCTGTACGTGGATGTGGAGGGCAGTTCAGCGCATATCTACCGCTTCCTGGCGGTCAAGCCGCGCATCACGCGCCGCCCGGTCACGGGCCGTCTGCGCCAGATGACATGATGCTGACGCTCACGCCGCCCAGTCCGCGCCTGCGTCTCGCCTTGATAGGCGGAGGCGTGTTGGCGTTCCTGTGGCTCGGCTTTGAAGATCACGGAATGCTGTCTGTGACTCTCCTCGGCACGCTCCTCGCTGTGTTGAGCGTGCTGCTGGCTGTTCGCACCTATGGGCCGCACACGCCGCTTGTACCGCGTGTGTGGCTGGTAGGATTCGTGCTGGTCGGGGCACTCATGGGCGGGGGCGCGGTGTTGCTGACGGTGGGCCTGATGTTCTTCAAGACGGCGTGGCACAGTCACGCCTTCCCCGATTATCCTGTCTCGCTCATGCTCGTGATGCTGGCGCGTCTGCCGCTGTGGATGATAGGTGGGGCGTGCATCGGGGCGGGGTGGGGGCTGTGGCGCACCCCGCCCTAAATCCCTCCCCACTGCGTGAAGAGGGACTTTTTGCCATGTTTTGCACCCCTCTAGCCACGCAGTGGGAGAGGGGCCGGGGGTGTAGGGATTAATTCGCTTCTTTCATCACCTTTTGCACCGCCTCCACAAAACGGTCATGCAGCACGCCATTGGTGATGACGAGCCCTTGACAGTTAGGGATGACAGCGCCCTGCGTCATATCCAGCGGCGTGCCATCCAGATTGCTTACACGACCTCCGGCGGCCTCTAACAGCGCCTGCCCCGGCGCATGATCCCAGGTGTTGAACGTCGAGGGCTTATTCGGGATGTGCAGCACGACATCTGCCGCGCCGCTGGCGACGAGGGCGTATTTTTCCATGCTGTCGAGTTCATGAAGCTGCGACTCGCCGTAGCCAGCCTGGAGATAGCTCTGAGACTTGCGCGATTTGTCGCCATGCGCCCGCTCGACGCTCTGGAGAAGCACGACGCTTGATGGATCGGTGCGGTGGGAGCTGTGAATCTGTTCGGCGTTCTCGCCCGTCGTGGTCATGCGATAGGCTTTGCCCTCCCAGGCGTAAAAGATTGCGCCATCATCGGCATAATGCGGGACAATGCTCGTGCCGTAGCCAGGGCAGCCGATGATGCTGCCTGTGAGCGTTGCGCCTTCGATGAGCGCCACGCCCACCGCATAATGCCGCCCGGCCACAAAGCCGCGTGTGCCATCAATCGGATCGAACAGCCAGTGCCGCACATTGGTGCGCCCCTTGCCATAATCGAGCCAGTCGATGATCTCCTGCTCGGTGACAGTGACGCCCAGGATCGTCCCGACCAGACCCGTGATGTAAGCCCGCTGCTCATCAGAGACGAGCTCCAGGAACTGCGCCCCGGATTCCTCGGCAAACGCCGCATCATCGGGATAATGCGCCTGCACTGCGCGACACAAAATCGCCTGTGAACCATAATCAGCGATGGTGACGGGTTCCACCTCTTTCTTTGCGCCCATCTTGTCGATGCCCGTAAACGACTTCTGGCGTACCGTTTCGCACAGGCGCATCGCGTCGTGGACGGCCTGAATCATTGGATCAAGAAACATGAGTTTTCCCTTGTGTATGCGGCTGTAACAGTCGCGTGCATTTTTACAAACGGTTTTCTCACGGAATACCCCCCAAATTTAGAGCATAGACCGCCCAAATATCTCCTAGAATAGATCATGTGTCTCAATTAACAACTAGGAGATCGCTATGAAACACATTTTCACTTTGATGCTGGCAGGGCTGATCCTGCTGACCGCCGCGTGTGGTGCAATCGGCGGCACGAGCAATAACACGAGCACCGATCCGCAGGCCGCGCAGAATCTGCAACCCAATATTGCGGGTTACACCGTCACTAATATCGATACCGTCACCGATGCGCTATCGAAACTGGGCATCGGGGCCGGGACGCTGCAAGGCAACGCGGCCCTGGTTGCATTTGCCGCCCGTGCGGAAGTCACGCTGCAATGCTTCCAGGACAAAGGCGCGATTGATGCCAAAGCCTATAGCCAGCTCAATGCGTCCACGCTGACGCTGCCGGATGCGGGTGTGTCTATCGTCATCAATCAGAACCGCCTGACGCAGGAAGCAATTGGCTGCATCACGGGCAGCAGCAGCACGCAGGCACGCACAATGGCCCAGGCCGTTGAGCCGTGTGTCGCCACCGGACAGTTTACCTATCTCAAGAACAATTACACCTATGTCTATGTCGGCCTGGGCGATCAACTGTGCGGCTACTTCCAGCAGCACTTCGAGAATCTGACCAGCAAGCCTTCGTAAGACGGCAGGCGGTTAGGGATGAAGGGTTCGGGCGACACATGTGTCGCCCCTACGCTTGTCCCTCCTCAAGCGTGGGCGCGGGCGTCTTGCGACGTTCGGCCCGCAGGCTGTCCCACAGCAGCAGAATCACCCCCAGCGTGATCGCGTGATCGGCAAAATTCGAGACATTCGATATCACATTGGGGATGACGATATGCACAAAATCGATCACCACGCCATGCTGCACCCGATCCAGCACATTCCCCAGCGCCCCGCCCAACACCAGACTCAAGGCCAGATGCTGCAAATAGGCTTTTGCCTCTGCCTGCCGATAGAAATACAAAATCACCAGCATGATGCCCAGCGACAGCAGCAAAAACACCTCGCTGGCCCCGCCGCCAATGCCGAAGGCCGCGCCTGTGTTTTCGCTGCGTGTAATGTACAGTACGGGTGGCATGATCTCTACAGATTGATACAGAGCAAGCTTTGCGAGGATCAGCGCCTTCGATATCTGATCGAGCAGCAGGACAGCGATCACAATCACGGCCAGGATGCGCCATTTGGTGAGACGGATGGACACAGAGGCTCCTCGGATTTGTGGACAACACTATTGGAAAGGCATGATATATCATGCTCGTGTATTGGTACATCACATTGTTTGAAGAAGGGGCGAGAATCTCTACGATGATCACCTTAAATTGCAGGGCGTAGCACGCTGCGCCCCTACAAAAACGCCCGTCATTCTCATCTTATTGATGTCCTACTCTTTGCGCGAGGTCAAATCCACTTCCAGGCGGATGAACTGATTCGGCCCATAGGCGAAGCTCAAGACATCGCCCGCCGTCAGCCGCACCGCCTGGCTCATGCCCACGCGATTTTGATTGATCGAGACGGGCATGTGCGCGGGATCATCGGGGCGAAACCACCAGCTATTCTCCGCCGCCTTATACACAATCCGCGCCTGATAACGCACGACAGCATTCAGGCTCATCGGATTTTTGGCATGGGCCAGCAGCGTGTCGTACAGATCAATATCCAGCGTGTGATCGGTGACGAGATTGCCCGGACGACAGCCGATGATTTTTTCGTCGTCCTCTGTGCCAGCCGTCAGCACATACGCCCGCTCACGGCGGTAGACATCGCGCAGCACCAGCAGATTACGCGCCAGCGTCAGGCTGCGCGGGGCATACAAGAACATCTCGGCATTCGGGTTCAAGTCTTGCAGCGTGATGTGCGGCGGCACGAGGCGCAGCAGATGCAGCCGTGTCGCCGCATTGAGCGGATAGCCATTTTGCAGCGACAGACTGCTGGCAACCTGTCCCATAATCACATTACCTGTCGCCCGCAAAAGCTGGCTCTCACGCTCGGCTCCCAATGTCAGCCGCACGCGAAACGGGCCGTTCTCCAGCGTGGGCATATCCTCGGAGGGTGTTGATGTCTCAACGCTGACATCCATATCGCCAATCGGCCGATCCAGTGGAAAATCGCGGGTGTCGGGCGGCGGGAAAAAGCGTAATTTCCGCGTCCCCGTCAGCGGCAGGCGATGTAAGGCCAGATCAAACTCATCCACCAGCACCCGTGTGTCGCCAATGCGCGACAGCATCCAGGTTTTTGAGGTTTCGTCCCACTGCACCCACACACAGCCGCGTGAGAGATAGTCCTCCATGCCGGGCGCGATGAAATGCCGCAGATCGACATCGGGCAGCGGGCCGCCTTCAGCGGGTCTGCCGAGCAGCACACCTTTTTTGTTGTGAATGGCGATTTCAAACGCCCCGCGCCGAAATTTGAGGATCGTCTCGCCCGTCCGCGCCCGCACCGGCAGATCGACCTGACGCGGAGCCTGCGTCATCAGCGCCAGACGATCTCCCGCCGCAAAGCCAATATCCTGCAAGCGCAGCGATGTTCGCACCGGATAGGCCAGCTCCAACGTGGCTGTATGCACATAGGGTTCAATCCGCGAGAAATAGGCGGCCAATTCGCCAACGGTGATGTGCGGCGGCAGACTCAGGCTGTAGCTGTCGGCAGCATGGATGATGAGCGTGTGGAGCATTTGCAGAGGCGTCATGGTCATAGGAAAAGGTCACACATTAGAAAGAGGCGGTGTTGTACCGCGCCACGATGATTATGAGAGGGATTGTTGTTGTAGGGACACGGCCCGCCGTGTCCACATCTTCGGACATGACATGTCATGTCCCTACGAAAACATCATCTTGTGGCATGGAGCACCATCACATGGGGTCATGGCGTGCCATTCCCCCACGAAAATCCCGCTGTGTATCATTTCATTGATCTCCTCTTCGCCCCTTGTGGGAGAGGAGGCCGGGAGGTGAGGGATTCGCAAACGATATTTTTGCGTCCAGACTTACAGATTCGTCTTCGTCAATTCCGACACATCCTGCTGATTGGCCGAATGGAAGAAGAGTTTGGTCTCGCCCATCTCCAGCTCGGTCACGGGTTCCAGTTCGCGCAGCACATAGCCCGCGATACGCCGCCCCTCAATGCGGGTGCGAAGGCGCGGCTTGCGATGCGTGTAATACCAGTGTCCGCGCCGCCACATGATCACGGCATGTTCACGCGAGATATTCGTATCATCGCCCAGATTGATGTCATTGGCGGAGCCGCGTCCCAGCGTCATGGTGCGCTTGGTGAGCACAAGCGTCTGCTTGAGACTGTCGCGCCGCACCGTGACCGCCATCAAGCGGTTGCTCATCTCGGTGGTGTCCGGCGAGAAGATCATGCGCCGCACCCGCGCCCGTCCCACACGGAAGAACAGGATCAGATTCAGCAGCAGCAGCGCCATCACCAGCATGGCACTGATGAGCACCTGCTGCGAGATGGTGGCGAAGAAGGCTTCGACGGGCGTCAATGTCCGTACAGGCGCGGCGCTGCCCTGGGCCACGACAGGCGCGGCCTTCAAATACAGGAAGCTCAACGGCGGATCAGTCTGGGCCAACGTCACCCCGCCAATCCCCGGCACAGTGGCGCGAATTTCCAGCGTTTCGCCCTCTTTGATATTCGGGAAAAGACGCTCAACCTCGGTCTTCAAATTCGGAATATCGATCTGGGCGACGCCTTTCTGGAACGGCGCATAGCCGATGCCCAGCGGATACACCAGCGTCGCATCACTACGGCGGTTGATGGTGAAGCGGGCATCCGGCAGATCGACATTGGCGCTGCCTGTGACCACAAGGCGCATCGGCTGGGTAAAATCCGCCAGCGATCCCTGATCGACGATGAGTTGAATATTCTGGGCGCTGCTGATGGTCACAGAATTTTCCGTCGTGGCGAGGATGTTATCGTTTTTATCGCGCAGTTGGGCGCTGACGACGTACTCACCCGGCTGATAGCTCGGCGTATTGAAGGTGAAGACGCTGCTGTCGCCGTTCTGCACAGGTTCATCATTGACGCGAAAGACGATGCTCGTCTGATCCGGCGGCAGATCGGACAGGGCGGTCACAGTGATATCCACCGGGTCTGTCGTCGTGAGGGTGGTGGGCGTGCCTTCTTTGAAGGTCAAGTTGTGCTTGAGTACGGCGATGGGGCAGCTCATCTGATCATCGAGGGTGACGCCGTTGTCCAGCTTGACGAAGATGTCAAACCTGACTTGATTCTGGGCATCCGGCACTTGATCGCGCATATCGACGCTGATGACGATTTCGCTGTTGAGCGCGTCAATCAGTTGGGTCAGCCGTTCGCCGATGGCCTGCGCCGCCGACGCATTCGAGCGCGTGTCCTCATTGTAAATCCAGCCGTAGCCCTGTGACGCCGAGGCCAGCAGCAGTAGCTCATCGTCATTCGGGTCATCCCATAGATGAATGCCCATTGGGTAAATCTGCGTTTTGTTGCTCCGCGCCTTCGTCCCCAGTTCGCTGATGGTAGACTGATCTGCCCCCGCTTTGCGGGCCGAATCGGTGATGAACAGCACGACCTGACGCGCATTCTGGGCCGCGCCCAGCGTGTCCAGCGCCTGATTGATGCCATCAAACACGCGGTTATCGCCGGAGTGCGGCGTCAGCGCCAGCATGTGCTCATTGATGAGTTTGTTCTTGTCGATGTAAAACACGGTGGTCGGGGTAATCTGTGCGTCAACGCCGATGAACGCCACCTGATCGTTTACATCCAATTTGGACATGAGTTGAGCGCTCAGGACGGGCACAAGATCGCGCAGGGGCATGGTGTCCGTCGTATCCAGCACCAGCACCATCCGCAGGGCCGGGCGGCGCGTCTGATCGGTAACGGTAATGCGCTGCGGCGGGACTTCGGCCATCGTCGCTGTGCCGAGCGTCACCGTGTAGCTGGTGCGCGGCAGCGGCTTGCCGTTGACATCGACGAGCGAGGCGTAAATCATGGCCTGATTGGTCGCGGCTTCAAATTCGCAGCGATAGGCGAGGAACGTCTCTTGCGTTGTGGTCGTCGATTGCGCCGCCACTGAGGGCGCAAGCAGCATCATGCACAGGCCGCCGACGAAGACAACAACCCATGTGGCCCGTATTTTCAGGCAAACGAGGCGATTTAAAAGCACAGGAAAGGGCAAACGCATCGGCATCGCATCCATCAATTAGAGCCGCCCGACGTTCCGGGCGCAGCAAGTAAGTTAGGTCGAGAATTCAGGGCAGCCAACGTACTCGTCGGAATCGGATTCAGAGTGCTCGTTGGGATGAGGGTGGCCGTCGGTGTCACCGTCGGCGTGCGTGTGACGGTGAGTGTCGGCGTTACGGTGGGGGTGCGCGTCAGCGTCTGTGTTGGCGTCACACTCAAGGTGGGCGTGGGGGTAGGCGCATAGGCCGAAGACGCCGTCTGTACCAGCGAGCGCCCGACCATCACCGAGAAGGCAATCACGGCGATCAAGAGGATCAAGCGCACACAGCCTGTGCGGGCCGCGCCTGTCACCGTCCTCGGCTTGTTCATGGGCGTCAGCTTCAGCGTCCAGCGCGTGTCATAATTGGTATACACGCGATCTGAGGGAATCGCCCGCCAGCTATCACGGAAGAGCGCTTTCGAGGTGACTTCCAGCACAATGACGCTGATGTTATCGCTGTTGTAGCGCTCATTGGCGAGATTCATCAATTGTTCGGGTAGGCGGTGCGCCGGGACTTCCAGGAGAAGTTTTTGCATCTCCTCAAGTTTGACTCGTTCCGCCATGCCATCCGAGCATATGATAAAACGATCCCCTGGCTGCAAGCGCAGCGTGATCAAATCCGGCTCAATCGCATCCGCTTTGCCGATGGCCTTGCTCAAGACCAGACGCTTGATCGGGCGGCGGGCCGAACCATCCTCATTCAGGCGGCCATCATCGACCATGCGTGTCATGGAATGATCCGTCGTCAACTGACGCAGGACGCCGCCATTGTAATAATACAGCCGCGAATCCCCTACATGGCAGATGAAGGCATCCCAGCCCTTGATGACGAGACAGGTCAGCGTTGTTCCCGCTGTCGCAAATTCAGACAGGTTCGAGAAGGTGCGGACGGCGTTGTTGATATTTTTGAGCGCCTCGCGGTAAATGGCGTCCCAGGCGATATCATGGCGAATATTGGCATTGAAGGTGGCGAGGAGATATTGGATGGCAAACTCGCTCACCAGTTCGCCCGCCTCGCCGCCGCCCACACCATCGGCCACCGCAAACAGATAGCCGCGAGGATGCTGGAAGATACCCACTGCATCCTCATTTTGTGGGCGCACCGGGCCGGACGCCGTGACCCAGCCGGCATTCAGGCGGGCGACAGGCGGCAGCGTGCCGTAGGCGTACAGCTCACATTGGTACTCATCTTTATCGATGGTGATGATCGACCCATGCGAGATCGGGGCCATCTGCACCACATCATCGGCATCCACCGAGATGCGTGCGCCGCCATCGACATACTCCATCATGAAGGGCGCACCGTAGCGCTGGGGATTGACCTGGGTGAACTGCAAGCGCACTTCGGGATGCGTTGGGCGGTGCAGCACGACTTCGTTCACACTGCGCCCGATGCTGGAGCCAATATGAATGACAGTGCGCTGGTGGGTCGCCATGTGGATGAGATGAATTTGCGAGTAATCGCCTTTGGACGCTCCGGCTGCCGCCTCTTCTTCCAGTTCGGCATATTCGCGTTTAAGCTGAAAATCCTGCATCGAGTCAATCATGGCTCGCATATACGACGAGTCGCCGCCGAGCTTCGTGCCGCGTGTCAGCCGCGAGATTTGCGGGCCGGGGTTGAGATTGCGCCCAATGTAAGACAATTGATTTCGCACGGAGCGAAAGGGCATCAAAAGCTGATCCACTCCGATACCTCGGAGAGGATTGCTGATGAAGTTTGTGATTTGGCGAAGAAGACTCAGAATGGCATTCATAATATCATGTCATGACAGGGGCCTTCCATGAAAACGAAGGGCCTGTCGTGCGCTAATCACTCCCTAAAGATTGCCTCTATTGTGCCGATCTTGACGCTTTATTGCAAGCGATAGCGTGCCAGATCACCGCAATACCCGTCCATGTAATTGTGTGGTAGGGGTACAAATAACGTGGTGTCGTTGTAGGGGCGCGATATATCGCGCCCAGAACATGATTTTTCAACACGGGCGACCCATGCGTCCAGGGTGATTGCATCTTAGTAATGATTCACCTATCCATGAGAATCGTGGGTTTGTAGGGGCACGATGGATCGTGCCCAAGCCAGATCTCCTACAAATCAATCAGGGCGCGATCCATCGCGCCCCTACAAACCCACGATTCTCATGGATAGGTGAATGATTACGCATCTTAAATTTTTCTGGTTCACAAAAGATCACAGAGGGTATTTATGTAGGGGTTTGGCACGCCAAACCCTGGGCATACCTACCCGCCAACTCCATTCCACATCAGCCGCTTGAGGCTCGTCAGCTTGCGGAGAGATTAGATTTTCAAAACCTTTTTCCGGGTACGATGCAAAATCGTTGTCGGTTCGCTATAATGCCCGCTTAATTATGGACAGTTTGCCGTCAAAACGGAACGAGCCACCGCGTCATGATTACCTTTGCTGGAATGCCGATTGATATCACCTTTCTGATCTGGATGCTTCCGGTTTGGCTGTTGATTCTGATTCTGGTTCAACTGCTCTATCTGGCCTTTTTGAGCTATGCCCCGGCCCGCAAAGAAGTGCTGCCGCCATCCAGCCCAATTATGCCGATCCAATATGTTCCGGCGGCCAACGCCCCTGTCCCGCAGCCCGTCTCGTCACAGGTCAGCGCGTCCCCCATGCAGCCGATTATGCCCGGTCAGCCCGTCCCGGCAGGCCAGACCTTTGTGCCGGGGCAGATGGTCGCGCCCATGCCTGCTCAACCGATGATGCCCGTGCAAACATCCGCTGCGCCTCCCCGCGCAGGCGGCGCAGTCGGCAAGATGGTGGTGCTGGCCGGATTGGACACCATGCGCGAGATTTCGCTGCCGTCGGCCAACTTCTTCATCGGGCGCTTCTACAGCCCGGAGGCCAATGTGCTGGTGGCGCTGGACGAAAAGAGTATTTCGCGCCGCCATTCAACCTTTATCTGTGATGAGCCGATCCGCGAGTATTATTTAAAAGACCTGAACAGTTCGTTCGGTACGTCAGTTTTGATCAACAGTGCGTTTGAAAAACTGACTCCCGATAAACAAGAACGCATTTATAACGAGGATGTGGTACAGTTTGGTAATGTCGTGACGGTACGACTGCTGTTACCCTGTGAAACCCGCGCCTCAATGACCAGTTTGTAGCGCACTGAGAGACACCTATGGAGCTAGCTCCCGGCACAATCGTAAAGCAGTACACGCTGGAACAACTCTTAGGGCGTGGCGCATCGGGCGAAGTATGGCGTGCCAGCGATGGCACAAAAACGGCGGCCATCAAATTCATGAACGAGGCCCTGATGAAGAGTGCTTCGGCAGCGAAGCATCGGCAGCGGCTGGATCGTGAGATTAAAGCCCTTTTGACGCTCAATAACCCCAATGTCCCCAAGCTCTACGATTACGACATCAACAGCGAACGCCCATATCTCATCATGGAGTATATCGACAGCCCCTCCTATGAGTACATGATTGCGACGGGCGAAATGCTGCGCGTCAAAGTGGGCAAGCGCCTTGATATGATGACGGCGATTGCGGGCGCTCTGACGGCGGCTCATGACAATGGGATTTTCCATCGTGATATTAAGCCGGGTAACATGCATGGCGTCGATAAACCCTATCTGCTCGATTTCAGCATTGCGCTGCAAGAGGAAGATATTGAGCGGACGAACTTCAACATCGGCACGACCATCTATATGCCGCCCGATGAAGAACCGCCGGATCGCCTGAGTGATAATTTCAGCTTTGGCGTGGTGACATATGAGGTGCTGTTCGGGATGCACCCGATCTTCCCGCCTAATGATCGCTCACGTTCGATGGGGGCGTTTACGCGGCTGCAATCGTACAACCGCCTGCGAAACCGTGATTGGCGCTTTCCCACGCGCATTCCCAAAGAGGAACTGCCGCCGGATATGCGCGGGGTCGATCTTGCTAAACTCGATAACATCTTTGAGAAGGCCATGTCCGCCCGCAATGCCCGTTATGTCGAGTTGGGGCAGTTCATGTTCGAGATTCGCAAGGCGATCACACGGCCTGAAAATACCTCATATGCCGATCAGCCTGCGACACGCCCGATGATCCCCGGCATCACCACGACGGAAGAGGCGCATAAGGTCATCTCACAGGTTCCTGTGATCACGCCCATCCCCAACGAGGAAGGCTTCACCAAAGTCGAGTCCGAGCGTTTGCAGGCGGCCAATGAGCAGACCGCCACCGCGCCCGTCAAACCCGTCCCCAAAATTGAAGTGAAGATTCCCAAGACTGAGACCATCATGCCTGCGGTCAAGCCCCCGATGGCGAGGCCGCCGATTACGCCCATCGTCGCCGACCCGCTGATTCCGTCTGCGCCTGTGCCCTATCACCCGACGATCACGCCGATTCTCGAAAATGAAGAGCCGGAGAAGCCGGCGGTCATTCCAAAGGTGCTGATGACGAATATTGATATGCAGCCGATTCGCATTCAGCCGACAGCGGCGGCCCCGCGCACCATCCGCACCGTGTGGGTTGTGATTGCGATTCTGGCGATCCTGGCGGTGATTTTGTTGATCGCCCTTGTCTCAAGAGCGGGCCTGTAGTGTGATAAAATTCTCGCTGTTGAGCGGGTTAAAGGTATCTCTATGAGCGGCGAACTCCTAGCACGAATCACACAAATGCGCGAAGCGGCATCGATTTTGCGTGGCAGCGCCAACCGCATCCGCGAATGCATCGATGCCGTCGATGGTGAGATTCGGGTGCTCGGTGTTGAACGCTATACCAGCATGGCGGCGGAGGATTTTCGCAGCCAGTACACGCGCCTGACGCCCGTGCTGCGGGATGCGTCACATAAACTCGATCACTTCCATGAAAAGCTCATTGCCGCAGCGGATGAAATTGAAACCGCCGCCCGTCCCACCACGTAAACCAGAGCGACAGCGCACTTTGCTCCCCGCTTGAAGGGTTCTAAACGATGAGCGATCTGATTAAAGTCCCATACACCGAGTTGTTTCAGCGGGCCACGCGCATTCGCCAAGAGGCGGATGCTGTGCGGACGGAGATTCAGCTTCTCACCGAGACGGTTGACAGCATCCAATGGATGGGTAAACGCGCCGATAAATTCTTTTCTCTCTGGCAGGAGGCCAAGCCGGAGATGGAGACGTGGGTGCAAACGCTCGAAGCCTTTGCCAGCAGTCTGGAACAGCAGGCCCGCAGTATGCAGGCCGCCGACGAAGGATTTTAAGGCATGGCGGTACAGATCATCGCCCTCGGTGGCGGCGGCTTCTCGATGGATACGCCCGACAATCTGCTGGATCGCTATATTCTGGCGCAGACGGGCAAAGACAGGGCCAAAGTCGCCTTTTTGGGGCAGGCCAGCGGCGAAGCCAGCAGCTATTATGAAAAATTTCATGCCGCGTTCGAGGCGATGGGCCAGGAGCATACGACTCTGTCTCTCTTCACGCCCCATACTGCCGATATTGAAGGCTTTTTGCTGTCTCAGGACCTCATCTATGTGGGCGGCGGCAATACAAAAAGCATGTTGGCCTTGTGGCGCGAATGGGGCCTTGATGTCATTCTTCGCAAGGCTGCCGCGAGTGGCGTTGTCCTCGCGGGCATCAGCGCAGGCGCGATTTGCTGGTTCACGCAGGGCCTGACCGATTCGATTTATGGGCAGCTCAACACCCTGAACGGCCTGGGCTATCTGCCCGGCAGCGCCACGCCGCATTATGATGGCGAGGCCAACCGCCGCCCTACCTATACGAGCAAAGTGGCCGCAGGCGCGATCCAGCCCGGCTATGCCCTGTGCGATTTTGCGGGCGCACACTTTATTGATGGCAAGCTTGTGCGCTGTGTGGCCTCGCGTGAGGGGGCGAACGTCTACCACGTCACCCGCGACGGTGACACCGCCCATGAAGAGCTGCTGCCCATAACCCTGCTGACATAAACCACGATGCCCGATCCACGCCTGATGCCCGCCGCCTTCAATCGTCCGCCACGCCGCTATTTGCCCACGCTGCCAGCGGATGAGATTGAGATTCCCACGCCGCCTCATCTGTACACCATGCCGGAAACCAGCATCTGGATTACGATTCTGCCCGTCCTGGGCATCGGTATGATGGCAGGCTTCTATGTGGTGCGGGCGGCGTCCGAAACCACCTCCTCAAGCGCCTTTTTTGCCATTCCGATGCTGTTTCTGGCCGTGCTGACGATTGGTGGGGCGCTGTTTGCCCAACGCTGGCGGCGGCGCGATGCAGTACGGCGGCGCGATGAGCAAGTGCTGGAATATCTGCGCCTGCTGCATCAGCGCCGTGTGCGCTTGCAAGCGGCACAGGAGGCGCAGGCCGGACTGCTGGAAATCCTGTATCCGCCCACGCTCACCTCTCTCACCCGTGCCCTCGCGCCGGATGAGCACCTGTGGGAGCGTCGCCCCGATGATGCTGATTTTACGACGGTCAGCCTGGGGCGCGGTTCAACCCCCTCGGTCATGAAGGCTCGCGTCTCGCAGAGCGATGGCACAGATCAGGCGCTGATGGAACGCGCTCTCGCCATTGCCGATCAATTCCGCACGCTGGACGATGTGCCCGTCACCATGTCTTTGCGCGAGGCCGGGGCGGTGGGCATCAGTGGGCGGCGCAGTGCCGCGTTGGGATTGGTGCGGGCGCTGCTGTGCCAGTTAGCGGTGAATCATGCGCCGCAAGAATTGCAAATCATCCTGCTTGCGCCGCCTGCCGCCGCCGGAGATTGGCGCTGGTTGCGCTGGCTGCCGCATACCAGCACGCAGCAG
>DAOTUR010000666.1:0-17630 GCA_034436915.1 Anaerolineae bacterium | reverse complement strand
GGTCACTCAAATCGCTCCCTCCCTTCGGGGAAAGCACTCTGACGGCTATACCTACCAGAAAAGACAAGGCGCACTCCCTCCCCATGCCTAAAGGCAGGGGTCTCTCGCGCCGATTCGATGAATAAAGTTAACGATATATTACTCTATGATAATAGCTTTATTTCCCTGCATGTCCAGTTGCACAATCAACTGCGCCACCTCATTTTGTCTGGGCGCTGGACCAGCGGCAGTCGTCTGCCCTCCGAAAATGACTTCACCAGTTACCTGAAAATCAGCCGCAGCACCCTTCGCCTCGCTTTGCAGCAGGCCGAAGTCGAAGGATTGATTGAGCGGGCAGCGGGTCGCGGCACATTTGTCACGCATCAACCGACGAAAGATGTGAAACCGCGCCTGATTGCCTTCCTCGGCTGCGGATTTGATGGCGAAAATCATCTCCTCATTCTGAGTGGCGCAGAGCGCGAAGCAAAAGCGCATGGCTACCAGATCATCTTCAGCCATGCCCAGAGTTATGACGAGGAAATTGACGTTCTCAAGGGCTTGAGAAGCGATGAGGTCGCGGGCGTTTTGCTGTGGCCGCATGTGAACGCCTCGAAGCAGCAAAATCTCATGATTTATCAGCAGCTTCAAGTGCCGATTGTGCTGATTGACAGACACATCCTGGGTTTTGAATGCGATTACGTGACGAGCGACAATTATGGTGGGGCGCAAGCGCTGATGCAGCATCTTGTTGAGATGGGCCATCAGCGGATTGTCTTTTTAAGCCATCCTGAAATACAACTGCCGCCCGTTATGGAGCGTTATCGGGCCTATCGCGATGTCTTGCATGAGGCCGGGCTAATCGTTTATGACCCCTGGCTGATCGGTGAACCTGGGAAGGAGATCAGCGCGAGCTATGCCTTTCGCTCGTCTGTGGATCAGAAAAGTCCTGAACTCCAGCAGATCAAAAATAGTATGTTACAGGCCGATCCACGCCCGACAGCGATTTTTGCCCTCAACGATTATGTGGCGGTGCTGGCAATGCGGGCGATGAAACTCCTCAATCTGCGCGTGCCGGACATGGTGTCCATTGCGGGCTTTGACGATACGGATATTGCGCTGCACCTCGAAGTGCCTTTGACCACCGTCGCGCAAGACCCGCTCGTCATCGGCAAACGGGCCGCACATCTCCTGATCAATCGCCTTGAGGGGTATGCAGGGCCTACAAACTGCGAGTTTATTCCCACGCAGCTTCGCGTGAGAAGCTCAACATCGGTCATCGTTCGTGTGTAGCTCAGGAAGGGGGTGATGTTCCAGACCTATTGAGAGAGTTCGAGCGGTATCCAGTGCCAATTTATTAGTATTCAGGAGAAAAACGATGTTCACAGGCTATAAACGCTTCGGTTTGCTATTGATGCTTTTTGTTTTTCTGACGAGCCACATTGTGGCGCAGGACCTGGCTCAGGTCGCCCGTGCCGATACGGTCATCTTCGATATTGATGAATCAGCCATTCCCAATCCCACAAATTTCAACTGGATGGTCCCCGGCACAAATCGCAATCAGGGTGCCCATCAGTCGATGTGGGAACCGCTCTTCATCCTCAATTACGAAACCGGCGAAATTCAACCCTGGTTGGGCCTGAGCTTCACGCCCAATGACACACAGGATGTGTGGACGCTCAATCTTCGTGACGGCGTGAAATGGTCGGATGGTGTGGCTTACAGCGCTGATGATGTGGTCTTCACCATTCAAATGCTGCTGGATGACACAACATCGACATTGGGCGGCGCGGCGGAGATGCAGCAGTGGGTCACGAGCGTGGCGAAGGTCGATGATCTGACCATCACCTTCAACCTGAAAGCGCCCAATCCGCGCTTCCAGTTGGATTATTTCTCGGTGCGTATCTGGGGCGGCATCGTCATCCTCCCCAAGCACGTCTGGGATGGCCAGGACCCCTTCACCTTCACCTTCTATGATGCGGCCAAAGGCTGGCCGATTGGCACAGGCCCGTACAAGCTGGCGAGCGCTGAATCGACCCGCTTCGTGTGGGATCGTGATGATAACTGGTGGGGCGTGGCGGCAGGTTTCCATGCGCTGCCCGAACCTCTGCGCTTGATCTGGCAGATCACTGGCTCAGAAGAAAACAAAGCCCAACTCATGTCGAATGGTGAGCTGGACAGCGTGATGAATATCACCCTCGGCGCGTTCGAGGCGATCAAGGCGCGTAACCCCAAGATTGAGGGTTGGTATGCCGATCTGCCGTATGCGTGGGCCGATCCTTGCCCGCGTCAGTTGTCCTTCAACACCACCGTTGCGCCCTGGGACAATGTGAATATGCGTAAGGCGGTTGGCAAGATCATTGATCGCCAGCAGATTATCGACGTGGCCTATGAAGGCACATCGACCCCATCAACGACCATGTTCGTGCAGTACGGCGGTATGGCCCCCTATATCAAGGCCATTGTTGACGCAGGCGAAGGCGCTGATGCTGTCGGCCAGCCTGACGCAGGCAAGGCCATGATCGAAGCTGAAGGCTGGGCGCTGAATGGGTCTGGCATCTACGAAAAAGATGGCAAGACGCTGACGGCGGATATTCTCGTCAACAACAGCACAGCGGAATACACCCGCACTGTCGATGTTCTGGTTGAGCAGTTCCGCGCTGCGGGCATCGATGCCACCAGCCGCCCGCTCACAGGCGCGACAATAGGTGACAGCCTGGACAATGGTAACTTCGAACTGGCGTACAACTGGGATGCCTGCGGTTCCGTCAGCGAACCCTGGAACTCAATGAATCGCTTCACCACGCACTTCGTTGTGCCGGTGGGCCAGCGTTCACCCGGCGGCAACAACTATGTTCGTTGGAACACCGATGCGACCAAAGCCTACACCGAGATTGTCGACAAAATCGGCGTGATGCCCCTGGGCGATCCCGCCATCCCCGGCATGGTGGCCGAAGCCTACAAGTACCTGTACGATGAAATGCCCATCATTCCGCTGGTTCAGGCGTCCAAGCTGGTTCCGTTTGACACGACCTACTGGACAGGCTGGCCGACGGCCACAAATAACTTCAACCACCCGGCGACGTGGTGGAACAGCACCCATCAGATCATCCTCAACCTGAAAAAAGCTGGTTCCTAGTACATAACGAATGGGGCGGGACATGCTGTCCTGCCCCATTTCAACCAGTTTGAGCCAGTTTAAAGAGGATTATGATGTTCGGATATAAAATTCCATTAGGTTATTTTTTGCGTCGAGTTGCTATCTTTTTTGTCACCATCTGGATTGCGGCAAGTGTGATCTGGATCATTCCGCGTCTGGCCCCGGGTGATCCAATAACCGCAATGGTCAGCCGCATGATCCGCAATGCAGGCTATGTTGAAAATTCGGAAAAGATCATTGCAGGTTGGAAAGAACGTTTCGGTCTGAATGACCCCCTGCCTGTGCAGTATTTGCGCTATATGGGCAACATTGTTCGTCTTGATTTCGGCTATTCCCTGGCGTACTTTCCAACGCCTGTCAGCAGCATTATTGGTCTGGCGCTGCCCTGGACGGTGGGACTGCTGCTGGTGGCTGTGACCATCACATTTTTCCTGGGCAATTTCCTGGGCGCGATTATGGTCTGGCGAGGTACGCCGCGACTGCTCAAATATCTCATCCCGTTGGGCATGATCTTTACATCGATTCCGTCTATTCTCGCGGCCATCTTCCTGCTGTATATCTTCGCCTTCCTGCTCAACTGGTTCCCGATGATCGGGCCGTATGAGCTGGGCATGAAACCGGGCTTGAATGGGCCGTTCATCGTCAGTGTGATCCAGCATGGCACGCTGCCCGCGCTCTCGATTGTGCTGGTGAGCTTCGGCTATTGGACGTTGGGAATGCGCGGCATGATGATCACGGTGGAGGGCGAGGACTATATGCAGTTGGCGCGGGCCAAAGGGCTGCCGCCGTTTTACGTCCTGTACCGCTATATGGTGCGTAACGCCATTCTGCCGCAGATCACAGCCTTCGCCATCACGCTTGGAACGCTCGTCAGCGGGCAGATTCTTGTTGAGTACATCTTCTCGTATCAGGGGATGGGATCGATCATCTACAATGCGATCACGACGCAGGACTTTCCGGTGATTCAAGGAACGTCGTTCATCCTCATCGTGATGACAGCGTTGGCGGTCTTCATCATCGACATGATCTATCCTCTGATCGACCCCCGTATTTCTTACGAAAGAAGTTAACCTATGGCGACGACAAAAGTGGGTGACGTCCCCGTCGAAACAACACTTGAAGTGGCAAAGGTGGCAATGCCGCGCAGCCCGCGCCTGATGGGGCGCTTCAATCGCTGGGATACGCCCTGGCTGAACTCCAAGCTGCTGGCCGGGGTTGCCATTATCGCAGCGATTCTGTTGATCGGCATCATTGGGCGGATGGTATGGAATACCGATCTCGCTTTTACCGCCAAATCGCCGCTCAATCTTCCGCCTGTCGGTTTCGTCAACTCGCGCCAACAGGAAGGCACATGGGCGCATCCGCTTGGCACAGAGAACAGCGGACGTGACATGCTGGCGCTGCTGATCGTCGGTGCGCCGAACTCGTTCATGGTGGGCGTGGTAGCGGCAGCGATTGGTATGAGCATCGGCACATTCCTGGGCTTCTCAGCGGGCTTCATCGGCGGCAAGCTGGATGATGTGATTCGCATCGTGTCGGATGTCACGATCACGATTCCGGCGCTGATGGTGCTGATCGTGATTCAGTCGCTGCTCAGGCAGGTGGAACTCTCGACGATGGCCCTGCTGATCGCGCTGTTTGCATGGCCTTCGCCGACGCGCCTGATCCGTGCTCAGGTCTTGACCATGCGCGAAAGCGGCTATGTGCAGATGGCAAAATTGTCCGGTGCATCGACGTTTGCGATCATGTTCAAGGAAATTATGCCCAATCTGACGCCGTATCTGTTTGCCAGCTTCATCGGCAATGCGACGGGTGCGATTTTGACCGCCGTTGGCCTGGAGACGTTGGGGCTTGGCCCGCAGCGCGTCCCGACCCTGGGCGGCACAATCTATGATGCCATCAGTGCGGCGGCGCTGCTGCGGAACATGTGGTGGTGGTGGGGCATCCCAACCGTCCTGCTCGCTTTCATGTTCATCGGGCTGCTGCTGATTAATCTGGGCTTTGATGAAATCGCCAATCCGCGCCTGCGTCAATCGTCGCAATGAGGGAGATGTCAATGGAACACACAAGCGAACGTCTCCCCGTCCTGAAGGTGCGAGATTTGAAGGTGTACTACGAGACACCCAGGGGCGATGTCCTCGCTGTCGATGGCATCACCTTTGATTTGTATCAAGGCGAAACCCTGGGGTTGGTGGGGGAATCGGGCTGCGGCAAGTCCACCGCTGCGATGGGCATCCTGCAACTCGTCAATCCGCCGGGGCGCATCGCCGGTGGGCAGGTGATCCTGGACGGTCAAAATCTGCTTGGGATGTCCGATGAGGCGCTGCGGCATGTGCGCTGGGCAAAATTGGCCCTCATTCCCCAGGGCGCGATGAATTCGCTCAATCCCACGATGCGCGTCAGGGATCAAATCAGAGATGTGATCGTGGCGCATCAGAGAAAGCAATCGGGCAGAAATGTCCAGACGCGCATTTTCGAACTGCTGACGATGGTCGGGTTGCCCTCTCGCGTCTACGATTTGTTCCCGCATGAATTGAGCGGCGGCATGAAGCAGCGCGTGTGTATTGCGATGGCGATTGCGCTCAATCCGATGGTCATCATTGCCGACGAATCGACCAGCGCCCTGGATGTGGTGGTGCAGCGCGTTGTCGCTCAGACCATGCTCAAGGTCAAGCAAGCGCTCGGCGTGTCGATGATTATGATCGGGCATGACATGGGCCTGATGGCGCAAATGGTGGATCGTATCGCCGTGATGTATGCCGGAAAAATCGTTGAGATTGCGCCCGTCAGAGAATTCTTTGCCGCGCCCAAGCATCCCTATTCGCAGCTTCTGATTGAGTCTGTGCCGTCGTTGAAAGAGCGCAAGCCGCTCAAAATCACCGAGGGCATCACGCATGATCCGCGCAACCCACCGCCCGGCTGCATCTTCCAACTGCGCTGCCCGTTTGTGATGGATAAATGCCGTGTGGTCGCGCCGCCTGTCCAGGAAGTGACGCCGGGCCAGCTTGTCGCCTGCCACCTTTACGAAAACAGTGGAGACGGGAGCCTGATTGATGTCAGAGATGCTGCTCGAAATTCGTAATGCCAGCAAGATTTATAAGCAGCGGGCCGCCGGAGGCACGCGAGAGGTCGTCGCGCTGCAAGACTTCAATCTCAGCATCCCGAAGAATCCGGCTTCGATCATCACGATTGCAGGCGAGAGCGGCAGCGGCAAGACCACGCTGGCGCAGGTCATCCTGGGCTTCACGCGGCTCACTTCCGGCCAGATCCTGTTCGATGGACAGGATGTCTCGACCTCGGATGCCAAACAGATGAAGGATTACCGCCGTCAGGTGCAGGCGGTGTTTCAAGACCCGTTTGGCGTATACAACCCGTTCTACCGCGTGCAGCACGTCTTCGACACAGTGATCAACAATTTTCGACTGAGCACGAGCCGTGCCAAAAGCCGCGAATTTATTGAGGATGCCCTGAATGTCGTCGGCCTGTATGGGGACGATGTACTCCGCAAATATCCGCATCAACTGAGCGGCGGCCAGCGCCAGCGCATCATGATGGCCCGCGCCTACATGATCAAACCCAAGTTGATCGTGGCGGATGAACCCGTCTCGATGGTGGATGCTTCGCTGCGGGCCTCAATCCTGGATGTGATGATGCGCTTGAAGCAGGAGAGTGGCATTTCGTTCCTGTATATCACGCATGACCTGAGTACGGCCTATCAGATTGGCGACCAGATTTACATTCTGTATCAGGGGTCGGTGGCGGAGAAGGGCAGCACGATCAAGGTGATTGATGAGCCGCGCCATCCCTATGTGCAGCTTCTGGTCGATTCTGTGCCTGTGCCTGATCCCGATATCAAATGGGAGGGCGAGATTGTATTGCCGACGGAAGAGGAGATGCGGAGTTCTGTCCACAGCGGCTGCCGCTTTTATCCGCGCTGCCCGCATCGCATGGATCGCTGCCTGGAGGCGCAGCCGCCGCTGTACAAAATTGATGCTGTCGATCATCAGGCCGCCTGTTATCTGTATGATCAGAATGAGGTGGCGGCGAAGGCGGTGTACAGTTCATAGATCATGGAGGGTGCGTAGGGACACGATCTATCGTGTCCACTCCTTCAGACAAGGCGGGCCTTGTCCCTACACACCGCCTCTCTATTGAGAGGTGTGGCGGGGTCATACACAAATGCGGGTCTGACGTGTGGATTTTTCGCCATATTCACCTGTAGGGACACGGCCTGCCGTGTCCAGCCACTCCTTCGGACAAGGCGGGCCTTGTCCCTACACACCGCCTCTCTATTGAGAGGTGTGGCGGGGTCATACACAAATGCGGGTCTGACGTGTGGATTTTTCGCCATATTCACCTGTAGGGACACGATCTATCGTGTCCAAAAACGAACATTTTGCCTTCGCTTAATCCCTATGCATCATCCTGCTCCCCTCGCGCCCTTGTGGGAGAGGAGTTGGGTTGTTTCTTATTTCTCTAAAGGAGACTGAATCTTGCATCATAAACTTCATTGGACGCCGCAAAAGATCGCTCAACGGATTGCCTTGATTGAACCCCTGGTCTATAGGCAGCGCAGCCCCATTCCGGCCTTTCGCTATATGACGCTGCCCAATCCCCAGGTAGAGCCGCCTGTGGGGGCCGATGTGGATGAGAGCAGTTGGCAGGAGATTCCCTATAAGACCTATTGGGGGACATGGCTCACCGATTTTGTGCTGCGGACGACCTTCCAGGTTCCGCCCAAAATGGCCGACAGCACGACGGTAGCTCTCTTTTTGCCCTTTGGCGAATCCGGCGATTTCAGCCACCCGGAAGGACTGGCCTATATCGATGGCAAGCCGTATGCGTCCGCAGATCGCCATCACCATGAGATCATGCTGCCCGCAAGCTGCCTGGATGGACAGCCGCACCGCCTCGCGCTGCATGGCTGGACAGGGTTGGGCGGATGGGAGAACGGCGATCACGATACCAAGCTGTTCATGCGCGAGTGCGCCGTTGTGCAGATCGATACGCCGACCCGCGAGTTCATCGCGGCGGCGCGGATTGCGCTGGAGGTGACGGCAGAATTGGATGACAATGATCCGGTCAAGGGCCGCCTGTACAATGCGCTGGATGCCGCCTTCAAAGTGGTCGATACCCGTGATCCGTTGGGCACAGACGCCTTTTACAGCACCGTTCCGTCAGCGCTGAAGACACTGAAAGAAGGCATTGCTGCCGCCGGATCGCCGATGGATGTGGAAGTGATCGGCGTGGGACATGCTCATATTGACGTGGCGTGGTGGTGGACGCTGGCCCAGACGGTGCGGAAATCAGGACGCACGTTCAGCAATGTGCTGCGCCTGATGGAGCAGTTCCCGGAATACAAATTCTCGCAGAGTCAGGCGCAGTTGTACCAGTACACCGAGCAGAATTATCCCGATATCTTTGAGCAGATCAAGGATCGCGTCAAAGAGGGGCGCTGGGAGGTCATGGGCGGGACGTGGGTCGAGCCGGATTGCAATGCCATCGGCGCGGAGTCGTTCGTGCGCCAATTCCTGCTGGGGCGTACCTACTTCCGCAAGCATTTCGGCGATGTCGATACGCCTGTGCTGTGGTTGCCAGATACGTTTGGCTACAGTTGGGCCATGCCGCAGCTCATCAAGCAGGCGGGCATGAAGTATTTCATTACCCACAAGATGAGCTGGAATCAGTACAACCACATGCCGCACCAGATTTTGTGGTGGCAGGGGCTGGATGGGACGCGAGTGCTGACGCATTTCCTCACCACGCCGGAAGGCTCAGAGTATCTGCCGCACGCGACGACCTATAACGGCAAGGTCACAGCGGCAGAGGTGATGGGATCATGGAACAACTTCCGCCAGAAAGAAACCTATAACAAACTGATCACGGCCTACGGTTTTGGCGATGGCGGCGGCGGCCCGACCCGCGAAATGCTGGAAAATATCGAGCACCTGGCCGAGCATCCGGGAGCGCCGCGTGTCCGCACAGGCACAATCCGCGAGTATATGGAGGGCATCGAAGCCGATATCTCCGAGGGTCTGCCCGTCTGGAACGGCGAATTCTACTTTGAATATCATCGCGGCACCTACACCAGCCAGGCCCGCAACAAGCGCAACAATCGCAAGAGCGAGATGCTGCTGCACGATGCGGAATTTTTGGCGGCCTGGGCGTCGATGCTGACGAGCGCGGTCTATCCGCAGGAGCAGATTGGCAAAGCCTGGGAACTCATCTGCCTGAATCAGTTCCATGATATTTTGCCCGGCTCGTCCATCGGCCCGGTGTATGAAGACAGCGACAAGGATTATGCGATCATTCGCGGCCTGGGCGAAAAAGTCCGCGAAGATGCGCTGAACGCGCTGGCGCAGACGCTCCCCGCTAACGCGACGATTCTGGCGGCCAACCCGACCTCGTTTGGCGGGCGGCGCATCGGCGTGCTTGAGGGCAGCCTGAGCGAGGGCATGGGTCTGGTCGATGCCAGCGGAAACGCTCTCACGACCCAATCGGTCAAGGGCGGCGTGCTGGTGGAAATTGCGGATGCGGCTCCTTATTCGCTCATGGGCCTGCGTGAGGGCCAGAGCGCAGCCCAGCGCACGGATGGATCGCTGTCCACAACATCCGACAAGAACATGACGGTGCTGGAAAACAGTCTGCTTCGCGTCGAACTCAACAATAACGGCGAGATCACACGGCTGTATGACAAGCAGGCCAAACGTGAGGTGCTTCTGCCCGATACAACGGCCAATGTGTTCCAAGCGTTTGAAGATCGCCCGATGAACTTTGATGCCTGGGATATCGATATCTTCTATGAAGATCGCACAGAAGCGGTGAGCGGCGTCACCAGCATGACCGTGACCGAACACGGGCCGCTGCGTGTGGCGGTGGAGATTCAGCGCACCTATCGCAGCAGTACGATTCATCAGACCATCTCGCTGACCCGTGACAGCAAACGGATTGACTTTGACACCTGGATTGACTGGCATGAGCATCACATTCTGCTCAAGGTCGCTTTCCCGGTGAATGTGATGAGTCCATCCGCAACCTTTGATGTGCAGTGGGGCAATGTGCAGCGCCCGACGCATACCAACACCTCATGGGATATGGCCCGCTTTGAGACCTGCGCTCACAAATGGGCTGATCTGAGCGAAGGCAATTACGGCGTTGCGCTCTTGAATGACTGCAAATATGGCTATGATATTCATGGCAACGTCATCCGCCTCACGCTGCTCAAGAGTGCCACCAGCCCGGATTTCAACGCTGACCAGGGCGAGCATCTCATGACCTACAGCCTGCTGCCGCATGAGGGCGATTGGCGTGCTGAGGTCGTGCCTGCTGCCTATGATCTGAATGATCCGCTGATTTTGCGCCGTGTGACAGCCGCTGCCAGCCCTGCCGCCGCCCTCGGTTCGCTCGTGTCCGTGTCCGATCCCTATGTCATCATCGAGACGGTGAAGCGGGCCGAGGATGGCAACGGCCTGATCGTGCGCCTGTACGAGAATCAGCGCAATCGTGGGACGGTGACGCTGACAACATCATTTGCGCTGTCAAAGGTCATCCACACCAATTTGCTGGAAGAAGATGGGCCTGAACTCGCTTTCCAGGGCAATCAGGTTTCGCTTGATGTGACGCCGTATCAGATCATCACGCTGCGGCTGCTGCCCCAGGCATAGTTCGAGAATTGTAGGGGCGACCCATGGGTCGCCCAACGTGTATTTCCATAAATTCTTTTGTGGGCGACCCATGGGTCGCCCCTACGAGTCCTTAAAATAGAAAGAGGTCATCCCATGCAATACGCAAAATTGGGTCGCTCGAACATGTCGGTCAGCAAGATTTGCCTGGGCACGATGCATTTTGGCACGGTGACGCCGGAGGACGAATCCTACCGCATCATGGACAAAGCCCTTGAGATGGGCATCAACTTCTTTGATACAGCCAATGTCTATGGCCGTGATGCCTACTGCGGCCGCACCGAAGAGATTATCGGCAACTGGTTTCAGCAGAAGAACGGGCGCAGAGAGCAAACCGTCCTGGCGACAAAGGTTTATGGCAACATGATGCCCGCGCCGCCGCCCAATGAAGAAGGCGGCCTCTCCGCCTACAAAGTTCGCAAGCACGCGGCGGACTCGCTCAAGCGCCTGCAAACCGATCATATCGATTTATATCAGGTGCATCACATCGATTCGCGCATCAGCCTGGAAGAGTTCTGGACGACGTTTGACCGCCTCATCAACAATGGCGATGTGCTGTACATGGGCACGAGCAATTTTTCCGGCTGGGGACTGGCGAAATATCAGATGTATGCGTGGCAGCATGGCATGATGGGCTTCGTCTCGGAGCAGTGCCAGTACAATCTTCTCAGCCGCTATCCGGAATTGGAAGTCTTCCCGGCAGCGCGTGATTTTGGCATCGGCATTATCCCGTATATGCCGCTGGCGGGTGGTCTGCTCACGGGCAAGAAAAAAGCTGAAGAAGGATCACGCACCAAACAGGTTGAAAAAGAATATTTCATGGATCTGACGAGCAATCAGCAGGTGCAGGATTTTTCGACCCTGTGCCAGGAGATTGGCGAAACGCCGCATGTGGTGGCGATTGCCTGGGTGCTGGCAAATCCGGCGGTCACGTCCGCGATTGTCGGGCCGCGCACGGTGCAGCATCTGGACGGCCTGGATCGGGCGGCAGCGCTGCAACTGGCTCCGGAGCACATGACGCGCCTGAATACGCTGTTCAATATCAACACGGGGCGTCCGCTGCGTGCGGAATCTGAGGCTCCTGCGGCATTTGCGTGGTAACGACGATATGTTTGCCCCATGCCTCTTGTTGCGAGAGGCATGGGATTGGGCATCATGATGAAGGCTTCACGCGGTACAAAATCTCGCCCGCTTTCGGCACGTACACAATGCCTTCCGCCTCGCGGCCTTCCCACTCTGACGGATGAATCGTATCAGGATTGAGATAGCCGAGCGATAGGCGCTCACAGTCCTCGCGTGAGAGCTGTGTCGCCAGCGTGACGTTGATGCGGGCGTGCTCAATGCCGTTCTCATACGTCCCGCTGCCGCGCAAATGCGTGCCGTGTGCCAGCACGCCCAACGGCAGATGCTTAAATCTCTCCCACTGGCCGAGATAATAATCGCGCACATGGTAGCCCGCCTCGTAAATATGTGTGCCGTGTACATGGCTCACAGTGTCGAGGTGCGGCGCATACACGATTATCTCCCCGCCATCAGCCATCGCAGGTTCGAGCTTGTACATAGCTTTGGCCGCCGTCCACAACTCATCGTACATGGTGGGCGCTTTCGAGAGTACGCGCTGAAACCGCCTCTCCACCCAGCGAATATGCCGCTGTGACGACATCTCCGCCGCTGCTTCCCAGGCGCTTATATGATCCCCCACAAACAGCGCCGCCAGATCTGCGCCGACCACGACCATGCTCACCAGCGTGACAGGCGTCGTGAGGTGTTGGGCCGCCGCATGAATCATGTCGCGCACAGGCGTACTTTTGACACCAATCGTGTTGAGGATGGTGGCGAGTGCGCCGAGCCAATGCGTAGTGTTAATCATCTCTGCGCCGGAGATGCCAGGGAAAAGATATTTTGCGCCGCCGGAAAAGCCCACCACCTCATGCGGGAAGGTCGGGCCAATAATGAGGATGTGATCATACTCCAGCGCCTTGCGATTGATGCGAATCGGCGTGTCTGTGCCGAGCGACGGATGCCACAAATCGCCGGCAATGTGCTGAATCTGAGCCTGCTCCAGCGTGCCGATTTTCACCAGCGCGTCGGGATTGTCCCAATCATGATTGAGCAGGCCGATGTGCTTGTAGGTGGTTTCGCGCTCGTCTTTGCTGATGCCCACCAGCCGATGCAGCGACTCGTCGGACAGCGGCGGATGTGTCCCCAGGGCCACCATGAAATCAAGCTGTTTGGCATCATGCAGTAGCGCGACGATGCTGTGAAAGAGCATGGGCAGCGGCAGCGAACGGGTATGATCCGGGATGAGCGCCAGGACACGCGCTCCGCTATAGTGTCCGCTCAAACCCTGCGTGAGGGTCTCCTGAATCGTGTGCTCGGAGAGCGATTGATCGTGTGAGGCGATGGCCTGCGCGATGAGACTCATGGGTTAGACTCCTGGGAAGGTATGAAATATGTCGTTATCTCGTAGGGACATGACATGACATGTCCGACATGTCATGTCCGAATGTGGACACGGCGTGCCGTGTCCCTACAAGGAATTGGTTCCCTCATAAAATCACGGCGTTAGTCTACTCACAGTTTATGTCTCATCTGGCGGGCGCGGTTGCAGGAGATCGGCAATGAGGCCTGTCCAACCAAGCTGATGACTCGCGCCCAAGCCCTCGCCTGTGTCCCCGTGAAAATACTCATAGAACAGGATGTGATCGCGCCACTGCGGATCGGTCTGGAAGCGGATGCTGTCGCCATAGACAGGCCGCGTTTCATCGCCGCCGCGCAGGAACAACCGCGACAGGCGCTGACTGATCTCATCGGCCACTGCGTCCAGTGTCATCAGATGGCCGCTCCTGGTCGGACACTCCACCGTAAAGCTGTCGCCATAGTAGCGATGATATTTTCGCAGTGCTTCGATCAGCAGGTAATTGATCGGGAACCAGATCGGGCCGCGCCAATTGCTGTTGCCGCCAAAGGCTCCATCACGGCTCTCGGCGGGCTGGTAGCTGATGCTGAAGGTGCGCCCCTCCACAGTGAGCGTGTAGGGGTGTGCTTCGTGATATTTAGACAGCGAGCGAATGCCGTAGGGGGATAAAAACTCGTCTTCATCCAGCATGTAGGCCAGCACCCGCCGCAGTTGATCCTCTCTGGGCATGGCGAAGAGATGGGCGCTGCCATAGCCGGGGACATTGGTGCAGGCAAGATTGGCCGCCAGTTGGGGACGATGTGCGGTCAGCCATGCGATGCTGTGATCAAACTCCTGGAAGCGATCCAGCGTGGGCTGCCCGACGGTCTCCACCGCCAGCAGCGGCATCAGGCCCACCATCGAGCGAATTTTGAGCGGCTGAGGGGGCATGTCAGGCAGCTTCAGGGCGTCATAATAAAAGCCATCCTCTTCATCCCACAGGCCCACACTGTCGCGGGTGCTGCCCGTCACGGCCACCGCAATCCACAGGAAGTGCTCGTAAAATTTGATCGCCATATCTTGATACGAGATATCAGCCGCTGCCAATTCGAGCGAGATATTCATCATGACCATGCAGTAAAAGCCCATCCACGCCGTGCCATCCGATTGATTGATATGGCCGCCGTGTGGCAGGGCGGCACTGCGATCAAACAGGCTGATATTGTCCAGGCCCAGGAAGCCGCCCTGAAAGATATTGCGCCCCTCGGCATCCTTGCGATTGACCCACCAGGTAAAATTCAGCAGCATCTTCTCAAAAATACGCTTCAAAAAGGTTTTATCGCGCTTGCCGTCCATCTCATACACACGCCATGCAGCCCAGGCATGGACGGGCGGATTGACATCGCCAAAGGCCCATTCGTAGGCGGGCAGTTGGCCGTTGGGATGCATATACCATTCGCGGGTGAAGAGCACCAACTGATGCTTGGCAAAGGCGGGATCAACCAGCGCCAACGGGATGCAGTGGAAGGCCAAGTCCCAACTGGCATACCAGGGATATTCCCATTTATCGGGCATCGACACGATATCGAAGTTGTTGAGATGCAGCCAATGGCTGTTGCGCCGCGCCAGACGGCTCTCTGGCGGTGGGGCAATTGGGTCGCCCTTGAGCCACTGCTCAATATCGTAGTAGTACAACTGCTTGTTCCACAGCATCCCGGCCAGCGCCTGCCGCTGCACCCGTTTTGCGTCCTCATCCAGCACGGCAGATTGCACACGGGCATAAAATTCATCGGCGTCAGTGAGGCGCTGCTGCATAATCGCGTCAAAATCAGCGAACGGTTGCTCGGAGGGGTGCGCTGTCAGCCGAAGCTGAATGACGTGTGTCTCGGCGGGCTGCACATGCAGGCGGTACACGACAGCAGCTTTCGTCCCGGTCTGCGTCGGGTTCACGGCCTGCGCCTCACCCGCAATCAGGCAGCGATGGAAGGCGTCTTTGACATAGGGCGTGGCGTTGGGCTGTCCGTAGAGGCGTTCGGTGTTGCTGTCATTCTCGGTGAAGAGCATGTCTGCCGCGCCCTGCATGGACAGCGTGTAGGTTCCAAGCACGGGGTGAACGGCCTTGATGCTGTCAGCATCCCGCCACAAACGCGGCTTTTCAGGCACATCACCCATCGGCCCGCTGTCATAGCCCCAGGCCCAGGTGTTGCGAAACCACAGCGTCGGCAGCACGACACAGGGTGCAGCGTCTGGCCCATGATTGGTGACGCTGACGCGAATCAGGATGTCATCGGGAGCAGCTTTGGCATATTCGATCACGACATCAAAATAGCGATGGTCGTCAAAGATGCCCGTGTCCATTAATTCATATTCACGATCTTCATAGCTGCGCTGCTGATTTTGATCGACGAGATCAGCATAGGGGAAGGCGGCGTGCGGATACTTGTAGAGCATTTTCATATAGCTGTGGGTGGGCGTGCTGTCAAGATAGAAATAGTATTCTTTGACATCCTCGCCGTGATTGCCCTCCGGCCCATTCAGCCCGAACAGGCGCTCTTTCAGGATCGGATCATGCTCATTCCATAGGGCCAGCGCGAAACACAGGTACTGCTCATGATCGCAGAGTCCGCCCAGCCCGTCTTCATTCCAGCGGTAGGCTTTGCTGCGGGCGTGATCATGCGGGAAGTAATTCCAGGCATCACCGGAGGGGCTGTAGTCTTCGCGCACTGTGCCCCAGGCGCGGTCACTCAGATACGGCCCCCATTTTTTCCAGGGTATCCTGGGCAAATTTTCGAGCAAACGGCTGTGTTCCTGTGTGTCTGTCATGCGTGCCCCTTTGCGTCGGCGTGGGATGAAGATCGCCCGTTGGACTCATGATTATGCCACTGTCCGTCGGTCTGCGCCCATCCCACAACGAAACCGAATACGGCAGAGTCTGCGGCAGAGTGGTAACATCACCCGTCTCAAGAGAATATTCATAAGGGGATTTTTTGATGGTGAGTGAAACCATGAAAGCGGCACGTCTCTATGGCCCGCGTGATGTGCGCGTCGAGGCCGTTGCCGCACCCAGGACGCCCCAGGTGGGCGAGGTTCTGCTGCGCGTCCGTGCTGTCGGCATCTGCGGCTCTGATCTGCACATGTACACCGATGGGCGCATTGGCAACATCGTGTATGACACGCCGCTCGTCCTCGGACACGAGTTTATGGGCGAGATCGTGGCGTTGGGTGATACGGCGATTGATGGAGCGCATCATCCGCTTCAGGTGGGGCAGCGCGTGGCGGTTGATCCGGCGTGTCCGTGCCAGCACTGCGAGATGTGCGAACAGGGCCATCCCAACCTCTGCCCAAATCACACCTTTTTTGGCGTCTATCCCACTGATGGCGCTTTCCAGGAATACATGGTTGTGCCGAGTCGCAACTGCTTTCCCATCTCGGATCAGATTAGCAATGGGGCGGGAACGCTGCTCGAAACATTGGGCGTGGCGATCCATGCCAGTGATCTGGGCAAATTGAAAGTCGCCAACAGTGTGGCCGTGATTGGCTGTGGGCCGGTGGGCCTGCTGCTGATTCAGATGGCAAAGCTGGCGGGGTCAGCGCCCATCTTCGCCTTCGACAAGCTGGATTGGCGTGTGCAGAAGGCGTGCGATTATGGCGCAAACGCCTGGAATGTGGATGAAGTTGATCCCGTCAAAACCATCATGGCGCAGACCAACGGGCGTGGCGTCGATGTCGTGTTCGAGGCGGCCTGGGCGGATCATTCGCTGCAGATGGCGGCTGAGATCGTGCGTCCGGGTGGACGGTTGGTGCTGGTCGGCATCCCCGGCGATGATCGCCTGACGATGACGCATTCGACGGTGCGGCGCAAGGGTCTTACGATCATGATGGCCCGCCGTATGAAGCACACCTATCCGCGTGCGATTCGGTTGGTGGAGACGGGCATGATCGCCCTAGACGATCTTATTTCGCATCATGTGGCGCTGGAGGATGTGGCGTCAGCGTTTGCCCGCAACGTGGCGTATGAACAGGGCATCCTGAAAATCGTCGTGAATGTGTAATCACTTCCACACTCCTGATGAAAATAATACCCAATGGTGCATGTCATAAATTTGAGGTGGGATTGTCGTAGGGGCGCGATGCATCGCGCCCTGATTGATTTGTAGGGGATTTGGCTTGGGCAGGATGCATCCTGCCCCTACGAACCCATGATTCTCACGGATAGGTGAATGATTACCAAAAATTGAGCCTTAGAATTTGATTTTGTGAGCCAAAATGATCGCACAATCGAGACATGCACCATTGGTTACCGAAAAAGCGCCGTAAAGCCCCTGCCTTCAGGCATGGGGATATAAGGCGTAGGAGCACAAACCACTTTTTCTGATAGACTCGTCTATGAGATGGGGCATCATCTCATACTGTC
>DAOTUR010000665.1:0-7881 GCA_034436915.1 Anaerolineae bacterium | reverse complement strand
AGCAGGGTTTTCTCCAAATTTTGGCACTTTGTGACCTTTTATAAGCCAAATTTTGGGATCAAATTTGCTTCAAAAAGGCAGATTTGGCTGTGTTTTCAAAATTGGCGAAGGTATTGAAGAGAGTATGTCGTTGTAGCTCTTGCCACCGACCATAAGTCAGGGAACGCCACAGCCACTCCATCGGGCCGAAGCGATAGCGATGGAGCCATATTTGGCTGAACACGATCTGCCCAGCGAACATGACCAGCACCAACACGAACGTCAACGTCGGAGAAACCTGATCATACAGCCCAAAGCCATAACCATAGAACAGCGTGGTGGCGATGAGTGATTGCGAGAGATAGTTCGTCAGAGCCATCTGCCCGACTGGAGCTAAGAACGCCAGCTTTTCCGTATAGAGCAGCACCCATGCGGCATAGACAAAGCTCAGTAGGGGCGCACCGATATGTATGCCGATACTTATCATCCACATGCTTTTCGCTTCAAAGCCTGCCAGAAACAACGCATTTCCAATGAGTGCTAATGGCAGCGCCCACTTCCACCAACACCGCAGCAAAGGCTGATAACGCTGTGGATCATCCAGAATACCTGATCGCCCCACAACCAGCCCGATCAGGAACATCACCAGTACCATCGGGATTTGAATATCCAGCGCAAAGTGCTGGCCCAGCCGATGTGTGACCAGTTCAGGGTAAGTCCCAGCGGTGAAAAGATGCAGGCTCTCTGTACCCGTCATCGCGCTAGCGGCTTCATAAGGCACAAGGCTGAAGCCCACCAGCCCGGCCAGCGCGATCGTGCCACCCAGCGCCAGCAAAACGCGATCCGGCCAATTCCGAACTAACAGCAGTAGCCCGCCCGCTACGGCATATAGCCTCAGAATATCGCCATCCCATACTAAAATGGCATGAGCGAAACCAATAATCAGCAGAACCAGTAACCGACGCAGATAAAAGCTGATGAAGGGGCGGTTTGCCGTCGTCATCCGGCGCATCTGCACTGCGAAGCCCACGCCAAACAGAAAGCTAAACAGCAGATAGAACTTGGTGATGGCGAAAAACGCGATGGCGATATCCACCCATTGGTCAAATTCGTCCCCGCGCCCACCAAGTGTATCGACGCGAAGAGCCGAACTGCTGAAATCCAGTATATTAACCAGCAGGACGCCGAACAGTGCAAAGCCACGCAAAACATCCAGCGCCGTGATACGCTGTTGAACAGGAGTCATCGTCGGGGCGTTCATAGTTCTCCTCATACCAGTGATAGGTAACACGAAGCTCAGGGCAGGGGAGTACTCTCCTGCCGATGCCAGATAAATGCAATGACAACCGAAAATCAGTTAGCCTGACGACCCCAGTGTGCGTATTAAGGCTTCCGCACTGGCGCGAGCAGCGGCACCGTAGCGCTGGTCCATGCCTGTCCACAACAGCGATTCGTTGCTCATCGCTAAAGCCAGAACGCTATAAGCCATATTGCGACAGTGCGCTTCGTTCGCCTGCGGATAGGCATGGGCTAAATCTGTCACAAACATGCTGACTAGTTCCTCAAACATCGCGACCAGCGTCTTTTTGGCCTGCGGATAGCGATCTTTGGCGGTCATCATGAGATCGAAGATGAGCTTGTCGGTGTCTTCATAACTCGGCTCATCGCCGAATAGATAATCCAGCGTAGTAGAGATCATCTGCTCCTGGGGGATTTGTGCCGCCTGCACACGTAGTTCCGCCAAGTAATCCACCGCGATGTGCGCCACCAATGTATTGACAACTTCCTCACGATTGCCGATGTAGTGGCGAATGATGCTGCGCGTCATGCCCGCTTCTTCCGCCACCTGATCGAGCGATGTATCCAGCCCATACTTGACCATACACCGTGCGAAGGCCTCCAATATTTCCGCTGTGCGTTCTTCAGTTAGGTTTTTTCGCCCCATACAGTCACCTCAATAGATTGTCTAAATTGACAATATAATAGGTGGAACCCAATAGATTGTCAAGTTAGACAATATTTAGGCGTATCTACAGGATACGCCAGAAATGGGCCGTGTCATAAGCGACGTAGGATCGATTGTGAGAAAAGATCGGGTGAAAAAGAGCGGGTCAAGCAGATTTTCTTTTATCTAGTGGGTCATGTGGCACGAGATGCCGCATTCTTTTTGGCGTTTTCAAGTTCAATTTGAGATCAAAGAATACGGCTATGCATAACACATGACCCACTAGTGGGTCATGTGGCATGATGTGCGGCATTCATTTTCCGGGTTTCGAGTTCAAATTGAGATCAAAGAATGCCATTATCCAAGACACATGGCCCACTAGTCTATAAACTTCTTGGCTGTAATTTTCCGCTCAATCAAGGGACCGGTCCGGTCGACTCTCGAATAACTAACTGTGTGCCCGCAGCGATTATCTCTCGCGGACGATCTGGCTCACTGAGTCGCTTAAACAGCAGTTTGACAGCATCTCTCCCGTTTTGTTCTGGGAATGCGGAAACGGTTGTCAACCGGGGAACCGTGTAGTCGCCGAACGGTATATTATCAAAGCCTGCAACGGAAACATCGCCGGGTATACTTAAGCCCATATCAGCCGCCGCACGTATAACTGCAATGGCAAGCAGATCGTTAATGGTGAGCAGGGCCGTTGGACGATCAGGTCGACTGAGTAGTGACTGAGCCGCAGCATATCCCTCATCCATCGTAATGCCGCAGCGCTGAATCAATGTGTTATCGACTGGCAATCCGGCATCGGATAATGTCTGGCGATAGGTGAGCAGACGATCGTACCCTTGTGTCTCCTCTGCGACACCATACACAAAGCCTATGCGTTTATGTCCCAGTTCAAGGAGGTGTGCCAAGAGCGCCTGTGTCCCAGACACGTAACCATTTAATACATGATCGAACTCCGAACCGGTGGTCGTAATCTGCACAATTGGGCGGCCTGAGTTTCGAATGTGGTCGAGGGTGGCTGAGGGCAAGAGTCTGAAGTGAGTGAGTAAGATGAACCCCTCGACCTGATGTTGCACCAAATCGCGGAGATTGAGACGTTCTTGCTCTGGATTCAGAGAACTCTGCGATAGGTGCAGGCTGTAATTCGCTTCTTGTGCTTCACTCTGGATACCAGACAGTAGATGCACAAAATGGGGATTCTGAAGGGTTGGAAAGAGTACACCAATCGTCCTAGTGCTGCCCCGACGCAATGACTGTGCGTGTATATCTGGCTCGTAGCCCAATTCAGCTATTGCATCCAGCACCCTTTGTCGGGTTTCGGGGGAAATAGGGAACTTTAGGTCTGTTTCGCCATTTAACACATACGATACTGTTGACCGTGAAACACCTACCTTCTGTGCCACGTCTTTTTGCGTTGGCCGTTTCATTCAATTCTCCTAATTGATCGTTAAGGGTCTGTAAAAATATAAGTCTCCGTCGAATAACGACATCAGCAATAATTGTAGGTACAAGAAATTTTTCGTACCTACAATCATCAGTAAGTTATTCTTTTACAGACCCTAAGGATGCGTTTAAAAACAAGTCCGCAGACTTCTAGAATGGGTCGTCTCATCTCCATTCTGCGACTTTATTTTTAAACGCATCCTAAGTTGCACGCATCGCAGTATTCACTTTTGAACTACTTCTCGCCACCTACCAGTGTATTGTGCGTAACAAACATCATACCAAGGGGAAGCGAATGATTTCGCTAGTACAGCCTTGCGGAAATTCACAAGCATTTCGTTCAGTTTCTTTTAGCTAAAGTTCGCTATTTGAATTGCGTATCTACTTCCGCAAAGCTGTACTAGGCTGCTGAGATTGATGCTTCACTAACCTTTGACGGCACCCGCCGTCAGGCCCCGAATAACGAACCGGTTGAGGATCAAGTAAATCAGTAGCGTCGGTAAAATTGACATTGAGATAGACGCAAAAGTTGGACCCCAGTCACGCTCGCCAAAACGCCCAACAAAATCCAGAAGACCTGCCTGTACAGTGCGAAGTTTGGTATTGCTAATAAAGGTTAGGGACAACAATAGATCGTTCCAGATGAAGAAGAACTGGATCAAACCAATGGTAAAAATCGAGTTTCTGATCATGGGTAAGGCAACATAGAAGAAGACCTGATAAATGTTCGCACCATCCACAATCGCGGCTTCCAAAATCTCATGGGAGAGCGACTTAAAATAGCCCACAAAGAAGAACACAGACAGTGGAAATCCGAATGCCGTGTAGGCAGCAATCAATCCCCACCGATTGTCGAGCAGATTCAGACGATAGAACATGGTATACAAAGGCAGCAGCACCATCTGACCCGGAATCAAGATTCCTGCCAGGAATAGTAGTAGGATGCCGTTTTTGATCCTCCAGCGCATGATCTCAATACCAAAGGCAGTGGAAACGCTCAGGCCAACGACAAGGAGCAATGATGGAATCGTCACCAGAACACTGTTTGCAAAGTAGAGGTTGAACTTGCCGCTGCTCCAAGCGTCGACGTAATTCTGGAAATAGAAACCCTCCGGCAGGGCGTAAATGGGTCGCAAGCTAAATTCATGCGGTGACTTGACAGAAGCCAACAACAACCAGACAATTGGATAGAGCGCAATCACCAAAAGAAGGAAGATGAACAGCGGCATCATGACTTTTACTGCATTCCTAATGATGTCGCTCGAAGTGGTCGAAGAAGTCTTAATTGTCTCCGGTAGCATTCTGGTCATGGTGGGGATTGCTCCTAACACAGCTCAAGCAAGATCTCGGCGGGCATATCGGTAAAATAATAGGGTAACAAACAAGGACTCCAACATTAAGAATATGGCAATTGTGCTTCCGTAACCGTATTGATTGAAGTCGAAGGCCGTCTTATACATGTAGAGAGTGAGAGGCGTTGTCGTGCTTCCGGGTCCGCCACCTGTTAAGGCCATAAGCGAATCAAATACTTTAAGTGTGCCGTTCAAGCTAAAAATGATCGAAGTCACGAGGATCGGTCTGAGCAATGGCATGACGATGTATCGGACTAAGCTCAGTCGCTGTGCGCCATCCAGTCTCGCTGCCTCAATAATTTCATCGGAGATATCCAGAATTCCAGAGTAAAGTATGATGGCGTAGAAGCCCATCGATCGCCAGATATCCATGATGACGACAACCACGAACGCTGTGCTTGCCTGACCAAGCCAGGGCTGGATCCACGAATTCAAATGAAAGGCCTCGAACAGAGCATTGACCAGACCGTATTGGGGCGCGATTTCGAAGATCTTGACGAACATCGTCCCCACCGCTACCGTTGGCAGCACCGCAGGAAAGAAGATGATGGTTCGAATAAATGAAGATGCTCGCTTCAGATAAAAAGTGTAGAGCAGCGCAAGCAGAAACCCGAATACGATCTGTCCAGTGGTTACGACGACAGCATACCGTAAACCGAACAGCAAACTGTAGATGAATTCGCGGTCAGTCCACAACTTTACGAAGTTGCCGAACCCGACAAATCTAAATCCGCTTAGGATCGAGCCTTCCTGGAAGCTATAGATGACCGACCACACGACCGGAATGAGAACAATTACGATGTATAAGAAGAAAGCGGGCGCGACAAAGACGAGAAACGCCTTCCGGTCACTCAACATTTTGTGCATGATTCTGAAGCCCTTTGCCTGTTGATCGATGGGACGAGTAACCCGGGCAAGCTGTGACGATCCAACTTGCCCGGGGGCAAATCCTCGCGGTGAATGACCGCGAGTCTAGCTGCCCTCGTCAAGCATCTTCTGTAGATCGGCCATATATTGTTCGGCGGTATACGAATCGTCAGAGATCAACAATTGTACATTCTCACCTGCTACCGCGTTTGCCTTCGGGTTGAAATAAGATTCCCAGGGTAGATACGCATTCTTAGCAGCATCAAGTTGATCCAGGACAAATTGAGTCAGCGACGGTAAATCCTTAGGTGGATTTTCGACCTTGAAGCCAGTAATCATGCCCAACTCAGTCATGGCTCGGTCACCATATTTGCTGAATACACATTTCAGCCACTTACCCACGGTCTCGTTGTAATTGGCTTTGGAAATACTGGTTACCGTTCCGATATTGATTGAGAAGTCGTCCAGTGTGCCTACGCCATCTTTGACCAGCGGGCTATTGAAAAACCCGATATTGTCCATCCCAAGCAGCGCTTTTTCGGGATCATTGAAGCTGCGAAGTTCCCAACTGCCCATAAAGTACATGGCGGCTTTGCCCTGGAGAAACTGGTCTAGGGCAGTACCATAGTCTATGGTATTCGGGCTGACCCCCAGGTAACCTTTTTTAGCCAAATCTTTCAGCGCCTGCGCCGCTTCGACGAAACCAGGATCCGTCACCTTCAATTCACCGTTTTTGACGCGAATCATCGCATCCGCACCATATTTACGGACGGCATAAGCCACCAGCAAGCGGGTAAGGGGCCACCCTTCTTTGCCGGCCACTGCAAAAGGTTGGATACCTTTTTCTTGGAAGACGGCCGCTACTGCCACCATATCGTCCCATGTCTTCGGTGCGTTCAGGTTGTTGTCCGCGAATAACTGTTTGTTATACCAGAAACCCTCGATATTCAGTTCCAGGGGAAGCGCATACACACCTATGTCCTGTGTCACGTTGGATACCAGAGCGGCGGCTGCGGGGTTAATTTTGTCGTAAATGCCCAGTTCCGTGAACGTATCCTTGACATTGAGGACGTAACCATTATCCACGAGTTCAACCAACCCTGCACCTGCATTATTACTGAACATTGTGGGCAAGTTATTGTTTATGGCGAGCTGCTTCAGTCGCTGCTCCAGCATATCATGGCCGACGTTTTGGAGTTCATAAGTCACGTTGGGAACTTCGCTCTGACATTCCACGGCCAGTTCGCCGATAATCTTGCTGAACCCTGTATCGGGTGCCAGAATCGAAAGATAGGTGATGGATGTATCGTCCTGGGCACTGACGAGGGTTATCCTCTGGGCGACAAGCGATAGAGTGAACAGCATTACTAAGAGCATGAACTTGCGAATTGTGTTCTTATGCATTTTCTTTAACCCTTTGATTAAATGATTTACTTAAAAGATGAAGCGGATGGCTTCTGATGGTCGATTCTGAAGCCTAGGCATCGTGGGCTACTATCTGCGTGCCACACCCTATTTCGAGCAATTCCGACGAAAACCTGGAAATATACTCATGACTCGCACTACTGAAATAGCCTCACCTCCTTCCGAAATAGGGCCACCGTCATTCCCCCCACACGCGCAGAATAAACACAGAGCTAAACAAAAGGTTCTCCACCGGAATCGGCTGGCATCCCGCTAATTATCATTTTGCCCTGATCGGTCTTCTGGACTGTAATTTGGGAATGGATTAGCTGCTTCAGCAGGTTTAGCAGTATCACCATGAATTGAAAAGTTCTATTTTTATATTGTCACGTGTTTAATCACACGTGACAATACACTATCTTGTTTCAGAACCTTTGTCAACTGTGAAAGAGCCGAGGAGTCGAGGGACTGGCTAAAAGACTGGATTAATGACCAACTGTTGTTTGATTTGGTTGATGAGGAGCATGACGTCAAATACCCCACGCCTAAAGGCGGGGGCTTGCAGTTGTGACGGGTTTTGCACCCAACATACACACCGCGTATGGTGCACTGACTGATGCGCTCAGAAACCGTTTTATAATTCGATTTGTAATGCAAAACCGTTCTCAGATCACCTTTGGAGCATGGATTCGGCGATCAAAAACATCTATTGCGTTATGCCCTGGGGCTATTTCTATCGTCAAGATGGAGATTGAAGGCCACTTTTGGAGCATTTTAACGCCCTAGAATGCTCAAAATCTGAAACAATTTATTACACTTTGAATTATAAAACGGTCTCTGAGAGAAAATTTCCCCCTTTTGCTATTACTAGGCGATAACGGG
>DAOTUR010000664.1:0-13259 GCA_034436915.1 Anaerolineae bacterium | reverse complement strand
GTGCGACTCTGACTGTTAGACAGAGCATTTTCCAGATTGGCGAGCGTATCCGAGATTTGAATGATGTTATTGGTGAGAATCTGGCGCTGCCCATCCGCCAATTGAGGGTCTGGCACTACAAATCCATCGAGCGCCCGCCGTTGATTGTCGAGAATTTTGAGGAGCGTATGATTCGTCGCACGCAAAGCGTTGAGGTCTTTGATCTGAGACTGGAGGGATGTCTGCTGACTGCGCTCATCAATCGAAGGGGTCAGCGGGCTTTCAAACAAGACCTGCTGCGCGAGAGCGTTGGCCTTCTTTGCTGCCAACTCCGGCGTGGCGGCCGACGCCAGGATATTGATGAAGGGAATCTCGGCCTCAGCGGTCACTTTGATCGCTGATTGAAGCTGTTCCGGCGTCATCAGGGTGTCATCAGGGTTCCGCAGATCAAAGGCCAGGATTGCGCCCTGACGCACCGCTGTCGTCGCCAGCAGTTGCGCATAGGTCTTGGTCAGGTCGTTCGCAAGCTGAACATCCTGAGGTGTCGGGCGTTCATCCTTGATATAACTCCCCACCAGCAGACGCGCTGTTGCCTGATAGACCGGAGCCTGACGACTGCGGATAACATAGCCTACGCCCCCAAAGATCAATCCCAGGATGAGCACTATGATCACCCAACGACTGCGAAAAATACGTAGACGCTCAAAAATTTCCATAGTCGATGCTCCTACATCGTCGCGCTAAAAGGGAGACGCGAACTGTTCTAAGGTGTGTTGCAGATCCTGGTAGGACATAAGAATACCATCTGGATGATGGGCGTCAGTGGGCGGCTGTTTATCAGCATAGACACCCCCCTCATGCCGATACCACAAGGTCTTCATGCCCACTTGACGAGCGCCAAAGAAGTCTTTTGTCGGATTATCCCCGATATAAACGGCTTGCGGCCCCGTCACGCCCAGCAGCCTGAGCACCTCTTCAAACGGACGAGTCGACGGCTTCCAGGCGTCACGGCCCCATTGATCCGAGAACACCAGCACGTCAAACCAGTCGACCAGAGCAAGCGCCGCAAATTTTGCCTGCTGCGCCATGAGAAAGCCATCGCTCACAAGTCCGATTTTATAAAGAGGTTTGAGATCACGCAGCAGCGCGGGAATGTCCTCATACGGCGTCAGCGTCGGCTGATGATCACGATAAACACGCACACACTCTGCCACGACATCAGGTGTATCATGTCCATAGGCGGCCAACCAGTGATTGAAGGTATCTCCGCGCACACCCTGATCGAACAGTGTGGTGAGCATGGTATAGCTGTCATCGGCCGGCCACTGATAAGTGTCAGCCGCCCAATTCGCAACCGCACGAAAACCACTGCGAACATAGGCTGACTCAGGATAGAGTGTATCATCCATATCAAAGACAACGGCTTTTATCATCAAGTGTTAGTCTTCACTGACCTTCACCCGCTGTGTTTCAATCGCATCCAATTCCTGCTGTGTGAGGTAAAAGGAGTCATCAAAGCGCGTGAGGTAAATAGGAATACGATAGCTGCCCAGCGGAGGAACAGTATAAGGCAGTCCTGCCAGTTGGGAAAGATACCAGAGTGGAAAATTGGCCCCGACAGCCGCCGCCATGGGTGCGCCGCCACCGAGACGCGCATTAATCTCGGTAAAATAAGGCTGACCATCCTTCATAAGGCATTGGGTGGTGATGGGGCCAACGGCGGGCAGCGCGGCCACGATCTGGCGGCAGTAATCCGCCATCAGCGGGTGAAACGCCGTCACCCCGCGTGCCACTTCGCCCGAACGCACCAGCAGGCGCTTACGGGTGATAACCGACAGAAAGACGCCATCGAGATCCGAAATCACATCGTGAGAGAACTCTTCCCCCGGTAGAAACTCTTGAATGATGGGGTCTCGAATGTAATCCTTGAAGAAGTCCAGCTCACGCGCATTATTGACCTTGAAGGCGTTTACAGACGAACTGCCAGAACGCGGTTTGATAAACACAGGGAAATCGGGCAGATCGGCACTGGGCAAATGCTCTGGCAGCCATGAGCGCGGTGTGGGAACACCAATGCGCTTGAAAAATTCATACGTCAGCCATTTATCGTTGGCGATCTGTGCCGCTTCCAATGGAACCAGCGCCAAGCGTGTCCCGGTGGCTTCCAGTGCGGCCCGATTCTCGGCCATGATGAGAATCTCGGGGTCAATCAAAGGAAATACGAGATGAATCTGTTCGCGCTGACAAATATCAATCAGGGTCGGGAGATAGGCAGGATCGTTATAGCGGGGAACAAGATAAAAACGATCCGCCACCTGGCCTGTGGGGGCCAGCGCGTCAATATCGAGGCCCACGATATTCCCTGGAAGACCCAGAGCATCGTAGGCCTGCCGAAAAGCCCGCAGCAGCTCAACACGCCGCCCAGCGCTGGAAAACAAAATGTTGATCGGAGAAACATCCATTTTATTCATAGATCAGACAGAGCCTCACAGCATACAGCGGCTTGTCCGGGGGAACAAACCGCTGCATTGGGAATGAATACAAGACAACGACGAGTTTACACCCATTACTCTTGCGTGACGGTCATATTCACAACACGCAGAACCGTGAGCGGGTCAGCCGCTTCATCCAGACTCGATTCATAGGGACGTGCGGGCTGCGTATCTGAATCATCCAGCCATGTATCGGCAGGATCATAGGTCGTATCAATCGGAATGCTCAATTGAAGCATCGCCAGGGCTGCATCAAGTCGCGCCTTCATATCCAGCATCTGCGTGCGATAAATTTCACGCTCCGCATGAGCATGTTCAAGCTGACGATCCAACAGGCTGATACGATTCGCCATCACCTGGCACGCTGAACGCACCGGAGCCGGCGTTGCATTCCAATCCTTCTCAGAAATCAATACCTCTTTCATGACATCAGTCATGATATAGGATGGCTGACTGCCCGTAAAGCGGGGCATAGTCGCGTATCCTTCCTGGTTGATATCCTGGTGACGCAAGACCTTCTTCACTGTCCACCACAAAATCTTCATATCCAGCAAGAAGCTGACATGATCGACATAGTAGGTGTCCCAGTAGAATTTTTCTTCCCACTTGATCGAGTTGCGTCCGTTGACCTGAGCCATGCCCGTAATGCCGGGTTTGACATCATGACGACGCGCTTGATCGGCAGTGTACAGCGGCAGGTAATCAATCAGCAGCGGGCGCGGCCCAATGAGGCTGATATCCCCACGAATGACGTTCAGGAGCTGAGGCAGCTCATCCAGACTCATGCGACGCATAAACAGGCCAAATGAAGTCAAACGCTCTTCATCCGGCAGTAGCGTCCCATTCAAATCCCGATCATCTGTCATAGTACGGAATTTATAAATCTTGACTGACTTGCCTTTAAGTCCTGCCCGATTCTGGCTGAACAAGACGGGCGAACCCATCTTGATACGCACCATCAGGCCAATGATGAGCAATAAAGGCAGTGCAACAATGAAACCTACCAGACCGAGAACGCGATCCATAAGAGGTTTGATTAGGGTTGCATAGACTCGAATGCGTGGTTGTTTTTCGTTATACAGGACGTTCTGCATAATGGCTTTCCCCCGGTCGTTATGCCGTCTCTGAAGAAGTTTCGATGCGTTTGCAATCTTTCTCTAGAATACAACAGTTTTTGTTAAATTGCTGTTACAAACGGACTCGTCTTGTTCGGATTTAGCAAATCTTTATCTATTTTGTACATTTGAGCCTTTTGCAAGCACGAGCAATAGCCAATGGCCTGTCATTTGACAGACCATTGGGTTGGAAATTATTGTAACACTCATCTACTTTGGGACTAATTAACCCTTGCCTTCTCCTCTGATGGCAGTCCATAGAGCAAATCCTGGAGCGCATGTTTCTTATCAACCCCGTGCAAAACAAGTTGATCGAGCCACATGATAAACTCATCGTCATTGATGGTTTCGTTATGAGGTTCTAACTGAACAATACCTGGATGTAATGTCTCATGCTCTTTTTCGACGCGATCATCATATAACTGCTCATGCATCTTCTCGCCTTCGCGGATACCGGAGAACTGAATTGGGATATCGATATTGGGGCGCATCCCTCGTAAGCGAATCATGCGCTCGGCCAATTCCAGGATACGAACTGTCTCCCCCATCCGCAGCAGGAAGGTATCGCCGCCGCCGGTCATACATGCGGCATGGATGATGAGGTTGGCGGCTTCGGGGATGCTCATAAAGTAGCGCGTCATATCCGGGTGGGTCACGGTGATCGGGCCGCCCTGGTCAATTTGCCGCGTGAAGGTGGGGATCACGCTGCCTCGGCTGCCGAGCACATTGCCAAAGCGCACGCTGGCAAACAGCGTCTTGTTCTGCGGCTTGCGGGCAAGCGATTTCACCACCAGCTCACAGATGCGTTTGCTGGCTCCCATCACGCTGGAGGGATTTACAGCTTTATCGGTAGACACCAGCACAAACCGTTCAACGCCAAACTCCTGACTCAGAGACGCGACATTGCGCGTCCCCATAATATTGACGCGGACGGCGGCGTTGGGATACTTCTCCATCAGCGGAACATGCTTATAGGCTGCCGCATGGAACACCACATTGGGGCGATGAGTCTCGAAGATTTCACGCATTAAATCACCATCTGTGACATCCATCAGCACCTGCACGATATTCAGGGAAGGATGCAGCGCCTGGAGATCGACGGCCAGATCATGCAGGCCGCTCTCATTATTATCGACGAGAATGAGTTTGGTAGGATTGCGCAGCGGCGTTTGACGGCTGAGTTCCGAACCAATTGATCCTGCCGCACCCGTCACCATCAGCACGCGGTTTTCAACAGGCGTCAGGCTCACATCTTTGTGGGTGGTGATGACGCTGCGACCAATCAAATCTTCAGGGCGGACGGGGCGCAGCAGTTCCGTCGTCTGCATCTGTTTCATCGAGGCGAGAAGATCCGGCACGACCTTGATACGGGCCGGGGTTTGTTCGCACTTTTCAAGGATGCGGCGGAACGACTGGCCGGAGATGTTATGGATCGCCACTGCAATCACATCAATGTGATAATCCTCAATGATGCGTGGAATATCGTCTGTTTTGCCAAGTACCGGATGCTCTTCGAGGAAGAGACCCTGCTTTTGCGGATCATCATCGACAAAGCCGACCACAGAGACCTTGAAGTAGGTTCTCATACGGTACATATTGGCGGCTAAATCCTGCCCGGACAGACCGGCCCCAATAATCAGAATGCGCTCCGGCGTCATCTCATTTGGAAATTGATTGAGCACCACCGCCCGCCAGCGCCAGAACGCCCCACTCACGACGCGGGAGCGAAAGCGGATTGCCACACCGCCGACAAACACGAAAAATTGCGCCAGCGTCACAACCAGGAGCGGCACAGGACGCAGTTCAATCACATAGGCGGCAGAGACCATAATCAGGGACGCCGCCAGCCATGCCCGCGCCAGAACATTGATGCTCAAGCCGCTGGTGTGTGACCAGATACGATGATACACGCCCGTCAGATACATCACGATGATGGTGACAGCAGTGGCAAATGCGACAAACAGTATCGACTGAGGATCAATCTGGAGGCGGAACGAGCCTCTCACATAGGAGGCGACCACATACGACAGGACGACGACCAGGGCATCTTGCAGCATCCCCGGAATGACATGACGCCGCAGATGGCCCTCTGGGAATGCGGGGGGGAGGAGAAAAAAACGACGATTTTGATTACGATTTGATTTCATGAATTCGCCTTCCATACAGGTTGACTATGCGCGATCATCTCAGGCATATGTTTCAAACCTGTTAGAAACACACGCGGGTACACAGCAATTATAAACAAATTGCAGCCTCGTAACGAGCATTTGTTAGAAAAACGTTCTAAAGAAAGTGTAATTGTTTTAACGGGGGGATTTATTTATACAGCCAAGTATAGCATATACCGATCATAAAGTTGCTGTCTATGGGACAAGGCGGGCCTTGTCCCTACAAACCGCCATAAATATTCTATTGATCGTTGTGGCGGAGTCGTCGAGACGAGACCCGCCTCGCCCACCCAAAACGGATATGCGGCCTTCGCGTAATGTCTATGCCGATCTTCAATATGCCTCCGGTAAACGCCCCACTGCCAACTCTTCAAGCGCCGACAGCGATAAGAATCCGTCAGCCGCCCCGTCCACGCCAATCTTGTGTGCGGCAAACACCATCGCTGTACGGAGCGATTTAAACGGGTCTCGCGTCTTGAGATACAGCGCGGTGAAGGCCGACAGCAGCGCATCGCCCGCGCCAATCGTGCTGACAATCGGCTGCGTTTGCACCGCCCGATAATGCATCAGACCCGCATCCTTGACACTGATGAGCGCTCCTTCTTGGCCCATGCCGACAATAATAATCGGCGTGCCGTAGTTCACACTCACCTGATGCACCCACTCTTTGGGCGAGCAGGGAAGCTGCTCATGGCTTTGAAACAGCACATCGGCATGGACCATAAAATCGCGGTTATAGCCATCATCAATGCTGGAGATAATATGGACATCCGTGATGATGGGGATATGCGCGTGCTTGACACGGGCCAGCATCTGGCGTGAAAAATTGATATTGCACAGAATCGCCGCTTGCGCCTGCGAGAGGGCCGCCTCAAAGCGCTCAGTGGGGTAAATTTGATCCTGAACATCTTTTAAATCAGTGTAGATGGCCCGCCGCCCGCCCTGCTCATAGAGAATCACCGATTGCGCGGTCTTGTCCAGCGAGGAGAGGACATTGGCATCGGACAGGGGAATGGCGCTGAGCGCGTGCAGAACAGTCTTGCCCGGTTCATCCTGCCCGATCAGCGACAGGAAATTGACCTCCTGGCCCAGTGTCGCCAGCGCTTTGGAGATATTGTAGCCTACCCCGGCGACACTGGTATTGACGCCGAAAAAGGGATACTGCACTGGGTGATAGGCGATGGGAAACCCGTCAATTTTGAGGGTGGTTTCGAGATTGATGAGGCCGGAGACAAGAATTGACATAGCCAGAGTCCTGTGTGCGATATCAGGTGGGACGATAAAGGACAATGTTGTTCATTATACGGGATCGCGTCTTTGATGAGGGGTCTTGCTCGTCCAAGACTCATCAAAGACGCAGTATTCTTGAGTCCCGAAATATATCATCGCCCCAGATTGACCCCCAACGATGTGATAACCTCATAATTGCTGGTTTGCAACCAGCCCGCGACCTCATCGGCGGAGATGGTGTTGCCCTGCTGTGTGCCAAGCAGGACGACCTCATCGCCGGGCGACACCTGTCCGACATGGGTCAGGCTGATGACGCATTTCTCCATGCTGATGCGCCCGATAATCGGCGCACGCTGCCCATTCACGAGCACTTCTTTCCACGGGAACGGCGCACGACGCAGGCCATCGGCATAGCCAACGGGCAGAATCGCAATACGTTCGAGCGCCGCTGTCCGATAGGTCGCGCCATAGCCCACCGCATGATTGGCGGGCAGGGTCTTGACCTGGAGCACGGTGGTCTTCCAGGTCATGATCGGGCTGATATCTGCGGGCAGCGTGAGGCCCTCCGGCGCAAGGCCGTACATGAGCAGGCCCACCCGCACCATGTTAAAAGCGCCTTCTTTGGCTTGCATCATCCCGGCGGAATTGGAGGCGTGGATATATTTGAAATCCATGCCAGCCGCCCGCATCGCTCGCACGATGGATTTGAAGGAATCGATCTGGGATTGCGTCTGGAGCGGGTCACTTTCCGCGCTGCCGAAGTGCGTATAAATGCCTTCGAGTTCAAGCTTTTTCATCGCGGGCAAGCTGCGGAACATCATGACGGCCTCATCGGGCATCACCCCCAGGCGGCCCATGCCCGTATCGACTTTGACGTGATACTTGAGCTTGCCTTCAATATCGCGCATGGCCCGATCATACATCTGGGCCATATTCAGATCGAACAGCGTGACCGTGAGATTCTGCTGGACAGCCTGCCGCAGCGCATTCACCGGGGTATAGCTCATGACGAGAATCGGCGCATCAATGCCTGCATCGCGCAGTTCCAGTGCTTCGGCAATATTTGCCACGCCGAGATAGCCGACCCCATTGAGCAGGGCTGTTCGTGCTGTCATGACCGCACCATGCCCGTAGGCATTGGCTTTGATGACGGTCATGAGGGTGACATCAGAGCCAATCATGGCGCGAAGCGTGCGAATATTCTTGACAAGCTGCTCTTTATTGATATCAATCCAGGCCGGACGCAGCGGATAATGTGGGATGCCCGTTGACGGCAGTTCATCCTGGCGCACGAGTTTGCTGCGATCCTGCGGATTGGCGAGGAGCTGCGCCACAACCTGCTCAAGCTGCGTGTTGGCCCCACCTTTGAGCAGAATCACATCATTCTCATCCAACTGCAAATCGAGCAGGGCCGTGACCGCATCCTGCACGCTGTAGGTGGTGCGGACATTGCGCGGGTCTTTGCCCTGGTCGATGGCGGCACGGCCCGCGAGAGCGGCTTCACCGCCGTTGGTGATGAGGATATCGACCACCTCGGCGGCGCGTGCTCCCACCGCCCGATGCCCGTACTGGCTGTTGCGACCCAATCCATCCATATCACCGAAGACGAAAATCACGCGCTGGCCTTCGGTTTTGACGTAATTGAGCCAATCCAACGCCGCCAGCGTCGAGGCAACATTGGCGCGATAGGTGTCGTCGATGAGGATGGCGTTGTTCTGCCCGACGAGGGGATTCATGCGTCCGGGCAAAGGATGGAGATCGCGCAGGGCCTTGAGCGCATCATCCAGCGGAATAGCGGCCTCGCGCACCACGACCAGCGCCGCCAGCAGGCTGTAAAGATTTTGCTTGCCGGGAACAGGACTCCAGCGCCCCAGATAGCGCTCTTCGGCCCGCACATCGAAGCCTGTGCGTTCCAGACCCGGTTTGACGTTGTAGGCCATCACATCCGCCCCAAACTGATCAATGCCGATGGTACGAATCGAGCCTTTGGCGCGACCCATCAATTCGCCTGTGCGCGGATCGTCATAATTGAGCACCAGACGGGCTTCGGGCGACATAAGCGAATCAATCAGCGTATGAAATTCTTCCAGATACTGCGTCACGCTGTCAAAGGGAGCCTGCTGGATCGGATCAATCCCCGTAATCACGCCGATATCCGGTTGCAGCGCCTCGACCATCTTCTTCATTTCGCCGGGCTGCGTCGGGTCAAGCTTCACGACGACGTATTGATGCTCGCTGTTGAGGGTCGCCAGCGACAGCGCCAGACTCAGGCGGCCCGCGCCCTCACGATTGCCCTCTAAGACCTTGTAGCGCGTGCTGAGGATATGCTGGATGGCGGCCACTGCCGTTGATTTGCCGAATGACCCCGTGACCACGATGGTTTTGACTTGCAGCTTGCCGAGCGTGAACTGCACCCAGGACATCAAGGCATCCACGCTGTCGCGCACCATGAGCACCGAGACGCCCGTTGTATCGCAGGGCGGCGGCTCATTGCAGACGACGCCGGACACGCCGCGCCGAATCGCCTCTTCAATATCATGATGGGTGTCGCCGCGATTGCTCCGCAGCGCGACAAAGAGCATTCCTTCCCGCGCCTGACGTGGATCGAGGCAAAAATCCATAAACAGATGGGTCACCGCCTCCCCGAACAACTGACCATTGGCGGCCTTTAAGAGATCATAGAGATTAATCATCGAACGTCCTTCTGGGTGGTCAGGTGGCGGTGTGGTGGGCTAACGCTGCCAGAGCGTCTCCCATGCGCGTAATTGTATCTTGTGCGGCGCAGACGACAAACAACAAACACACCTCCGCGCAGGCCCTGCGTGACTGTGTTATAATGAGAGGCGTTTCTTATAAAGTGTCTTAAAGGGGCTTGGGGCATGACCTTTCGGTTTGAGGTGGTTGCGGAGGAGGGCGCAGCACGCGCAGGGATTCTCCATACACCGCATGGCCCGATTCCAACCCCCGTGTATGCCCCCGTTGGCACACAGGCCACCGTCAAGGCCATTCCCCCGCGTGATTTGCATGAATTGAATGCCACCCTCATCCTCTCCAATGCCTATCATCTTCATCTGCGGCCCGGCGAAGACCTCATACAGCAGATGGGCGGGCTGCACCGCTTTATGGATTGGTCAGGGCCGATTCTGACGGATTCGGGCGGCTTTCAGGTGTTCAGCCTCACTGAGATCAATGAGATTGATGAAGAGGGCGTCACCTTTCGCAGCCATATCGATGGGTCAATCCGCCGCCTCACGCCGGAAAAATCGATGCAGATTCAAGAGGCGCTGGGCGCGGATATCATCATGTGCTTCGATCAATGTCCGCCGCCGCTGGATCGGGCGACGGTAGAAAAGGCGATTGACCGCACTCATCGCTGGGCGGTTCGCTGCCGTGAGGCGCACCCCGACGACACAGTGCAGGTCCTGTTTGGCATTGTGCAGGGCGGCATCTTTGAGGATTTGCGCGTGAAATCGGCTGAATTTCTGACCCAACTGGATTTCCCCGGCTATGCGGTGGGCGGGCTGGCAGTCGGCGAGACCAAAGCCGAGCAGTACCGCGCCCTGGATTACACTGTGCCGCTGCTGCCCCGCCATAAGCCGCGCTATCTCATGGGCGTGGGCGACCCCGATGATCTGGTCGAGGGCATTTTGCGCGGCATTGATATTTTTGATTGTGTCATCCCGACGCGCTTGGCACGGCATGGATCAGCTCTCACCGCCGACGGACGCATCAATATGCGTAATACTCAATTTCGCACACAAGACGCTCCTGTCGAGGCGGGGTGTTCATGCTACTGCTGTCAGCACTTTAGTCGCGCCTATCTCCGCCATCTGGTCGTGACGAAGGAACTGCTCGGTCACTATCTGCTCAGCTTGCACAATGTGCATTTCCTCATCCAGCATGTACGGCGGATGCGTGCCGCCCTGTTAGACGGCACGCTGCGGTCTTACACCACCGCCTTTCTAGGGCGTTATCTCCAGAAGGCTTAGCGGAAGTCGGAGTCGCCGCTGCGATGAACCGCCTGACGCGCACTCTCTCTGCTCTGGCGCTGACACTGCTGGCCGGCTGTCAGCCCAATCTGCCTATGGAGACGGCAACGCCGCTGACCGATGTGCGGCGTCTGCGCGTGGATACTACGCTGGAAACAACCCCCTTCCTTGAACGTCTGATCGCCAGTTACAAAGACAAGCAGCCCTCTATTGATATCCAATCGCAGACAGTGGGGCATGATGTCCTTATGCAACGCCTGCTGGCCGGCGAGGGGGACTACGGCCTGACGCTGCACGCCCCCGATGACAAAACGCTCTGGTCGGCCCCCCTCGCGTATGATGCGCTGGTTGTCCTGGTTCATCCTGATAATTTGGTGACATCTCTCACACCGGATGATTTGCGTCGTCTTTACAGCGGCGTGACGCGCTCCTGGGGAACGGGTGAAGCGGTTGATGTGTTCTCGTGGCCGCCGCGCTCCGGGCTGCGTGATGAATTTGAACGACTGGTGATGGGCCAGCGCCGACTCCTCACCACCGCGCAGATTTTGCCCACATCGGCGGCAGTGCAGGCGCAAATCGCGCAGACGCCCAACGGCATTGCCTATTTGCCCTACAGCCAATGGAAAGCGGATGCGGGCGGGCGCGTCATCGCCATCGACGGCGTGCTGCCTGCGGCGGACACACTGGCAAGCGGGCAGTACCCGCTGCGCCTGACAGTGTATTTGGTCGGGCGCACACCGCCCGAAGGCGATTACGCCGCTCTCCTGGCCTGGATACAGAGCCGCAAGGGGCAGGATCAACTGGCCCCGTCGTATGTGCCGCTGCTGCCGGGGTGATACCCTCACCCCAACCCCTCTCCCACTACGCGGTAGAGGGGCTTTTACGGTACAGCCGGGGTGTGAAGGAAGGTGCTGTAGGTATAGAAAATCGCAACCAGGATGACGAGGATAAGAAGCCAGAAGGTGGTGAGGGCGGTATCCCGCGAACTCCGCAACCGCGCTCGTTTGCGTTCGCTGGCGAGTTCAATTTCGCGCAGGCGCAGCAGGGCGCGGAGGGCTGTTTCATTGTGCGGGTTGATTCGCAGCACATTATCCAGGCAGATGAGACTCTGATCCAGCGACTCCACTGCCACACTCATCCACAGCCATGCCTCCTCGAAGTTGTTATTCTCCCCGATCAACTGACGCAAGATCGGGACAGCCTCGGCTTTGCGACTGGCCTGGATGAGTTCAATGGCATCGAGCAAACGATGAATCGGGGCGCTCTGCTCCGCATCAGTCATGAACCGGGGCGGCCTTTCGCAGCGGCTCAGGCTGCACTGCGGCAAACAGATCATCTTCATCGATGCTGTCGCGGGTCGGCCTGGGGATCAGGCGGGTGAAGCCCTGCTTGCCCATGATCTGCCGCCGCAGCCACATCGGAATCGGGAAAGCGCGATTCATGCCGCCGCCCTGACTGGCATGACAGGCGCTGGCTTCATCCCAGGCATACAAATAATCGCGGATATCGACGCTGGTATGGCTCGGTTCGAGATTGTCAATCACCGCCTGAAAATCAATATCCTTATTCGTCCCCATGTGGCGCACATCCAGGCCGCGCAGCTTCATAACTCCCAGCATGACCTTGAGGGGCAGGCCGGGGATCGATGTGTAGTACAGCTTTTGCGGCGTATACGGCGCATCATCGGTCACATACGCGACATCGCCTGCTTTGTCGAAGGCGTCCAATGTCGCCCGCTGAATGGCGATATGATCGGGGTGGCCGTAGCCGCCATAGCGATTGAAGGTGACAACCACCTGTGGCTGTGTCTGACGAATAATATCTACCACATGCCGCACAACCTTCGCCGGATAATGCTCCCATTGATACCACAGCGACTCAGGATTTTGATTGTGTTCGCTGTTCATCATGCCGCTGTCGCAGTAATTGCCCAGGATCACCTTGAAATTCAAGACGCGGGCTGCCGCATCAAGCTCGGCCAAACGCAGCTCTTTGGTGGTGGCGTAGCGATCTTTCATCTCATCCGGGATCGTTCCGACTTCACCCGCTGTCGCGCAGAAATACGTCACCTCAACGCCGCTGGCAACATAGCGGGCAATTGTGCCACCCATCCCAAAACTCTCATCATCCGGGTGAGCAAAGACCATCAGCATCCGTCGATTTGACATACCATAAAATGTTCGCCTGGGGACACCGGGTTAAAACCCGGTGGGGAAAGGCGTACTTCCTTTCTCATCGCTGTCGCCGTCCGAGTGATGTCCCCGAAGGGAAGGAGCGATTTAAGTG
>DAOTUR010000663.1:0-5447 GCA_034436915.1 Anaerolineae bacterium | reverse complement strand
CGGCTATGTCTTTAAAATCTGACAAACTGTGTCCTCATTGCGTTTTGACGCCGTTCCGTCCCCCTTAAGGGCGACACAGGATGTCTAAAACAGGCATAAGGACGCGTTTAAAAATAAAGTCGCAGAATGTAGATGAGACGACCCATTCTAGAACTCTGCGGACTTGTTTTTAAACGCGTCCTAAATGAGGTCATTGTCTTTCAAATCCCATAGCTGAGGGCTTTAGCCTTCAGCGTCCGCGAAGCAAAACAGACGCTGATCTGGCGACAAATAGCATTTTCCCTTAGCTTAATGCCTATGGACACGCCATGCCCTGGGTTCGGCACGCCAAACTCACGCTTGGAAACCCCTGTTTTGGGCATGGCACGCCATTTCCCTAACCACCTCGCCACAGCGATTATGAATATCCTTGTAGGGACATGGCACGCCATGTCCACAGATTCGGACATGTCATGTCCCTACAAACCGTCGTGCGTATCTGTCATTATCATCGTGGCGGGGTGCTACGCTAAACCCCACCTCAAATTTACAACTTGCACCACTGGTTATGTATCAAGCGCTCTCCGGCCACGCGCTGCCCTGTGTATGGGCGGCCAGTGCCGCTGCAAAGAAGCGCGATGCCTGCCGCTGCGCCCAGAACGACACATTCCAGCCCGGTACACCCTCCATGAAGCCCACATGCCCGCCATACTCGGTGATGGCTGCCACAAGATGCGGATTGGCGCGAATGATATCCGAGGGAATGTCGTTGTCGAAGAAGGGATCATCCAGCGAACGCATGATGAGGGTCGGAGTTTGGATGTGGGCGAGATAGCCGACGCTGGCGCTGGCGCGATAGTAATCATCCGTCGTCTTGAAGCCATAGAGCGGGGCCGTAATCGCCTCATCAAATTCGAGGAAGGTTTTGGCGGTCAGGGCGGCATACACATCGCCGCCGGCTGCGTGGATGAGATCAGCCTTCTGGCGCACTTTGTTCTGCAACTGGCGCATAATCCGCCCCCGATAAAAACGGCTTGCTCCACCCCCCGTGCTGATACGATGGGGCTTTTCTGTCTGGAAGAAGGGCGAAATCGCGGCAGCGGCGATGACCTTATCCCGCATGTGAGCGCTGTACTCGCCCAGATATTTGAGCAGCAAGTTTGCGCCGAGCGAGACGCCGATCAGCATCATCAAGGCATCGGGATATTTCTGATGCAGCCAATCCTGCACAAAGCGCACATCGGTTGTGTGGCCCAGAGTGTAAGAGAAGGCGGTGCGATTCATCTCGCCGCTGCATGAGCGGTAGTTGATCCCAATCGGACGAATGCCCTGACGCAGCGCCAACTCATACATCTGTGCGCTGTAGCCGCTGCGGGCCTGTCCTTCCATGCCATGCAGTAAAAACAGCATTGGGGCGTCATCGCTGAGGGTGACACCCTGCAATTGAGGAAAATCGATATCGATGAAATCACCATCGGGCGTGTCAATCCGCACGCGCTCATAGGACATGTCTTTTGCCGCACGCAGGGTCAGGGCGGTCAGAATCGTCTGGGTATGGGGGTGGCGAAAAAGAGGATGCGGCTGAAATGGCTCGACCTTAAAGGCGAACATGATCAGATGTCTCCAGACTATGTGAGGATCGGATTGATGATGGGGCAGGGTTCCAAAATGAGCAGCATCTCACCGCAATGAACCTCTCGTAACCGCCTTATAGCTGCCATCTTAGCGGAAGACGATGAAATACAGATGAATAAAATCCTCATAAGACTTAAACATGTGAGGATTTTATCTCAATACTCTCTTATGCACACCTTATGCCTCTTCGACAGGCTCAAGCACGGGGGTCTCAACGACTGGCAGAGGGCTGGTCTCTGCGACACGCGAGAAACGACGCTTGACGGTGGGGCGTGTGTAGCGGCGTTTTGGCCGATAGGAGGCATCCTGCTTGTCGTAATCCAGCACCAGACGGATCGCGGACAGCGTTTCGCCTTGATGCACCAACCGCAGCAGCGTGCGATCTTTTTCTGACATGCCGCTCTCTGCCACATCATCCGGCGCATCGACATGGCCCAGCAGCCAATCGGCAGAGACGTTGAGGACACGCGAAATGGCCGACAGCGCCACAGACCCCGGCTCGGCCTCGCCTTTTTCATAACGGCTGACTTGATTAATCGTCATCCCAATCGAGCGAGCAACATCACGCTGTGTCATGCCCAGCTTGGCACGCCGCTGCCGCAGTCGTTCGCCTCGAAATCCACCCAGTTTTTTATCCATCATGACTCCCCGGTTTTTATGATCACGGTGAAAGCGCAACCGGACCCTCCCTTACTCAATCACGAGACGCTGCATTATAGAGGCTGGCGCAGGGGGGGGTAAATCCCTATCCCAGTATACGACATTATTACTCTAGCATAATTTTCGTTATCTTCACAAGCGCGATCCTTAAGAACAGGCCACATAGTCACGCCATTCATGCTCTCCCTGCTTTTGAAGAGGGAGCCATTTAATTGCATGGGCAAAAGTGATTTTAGGTACAATCCATACTCTCCAAACGCCTCTTAACCCACGACCCAGGCCAATTTGAAAGAGTTAAGGAAACGCTGTCTATTTTCCACTACAATGTAAAAGCCGCACAACAAGGACGCTTATGGCCCTCAATGAGTCGCTGCAATATCGCTGGTTGGTTGAAAATCATGTTCGGCTTGTGACTGTTAAGGATAATTTAACAGCCTCCGCCGTTCATGCCAATGACATTGAAACGGTGGCGCTGATGGATAAGCTGTCTCATCCGCTGCATCTTGTTGTCGATATGCGCGATCTTCGCAGCTTTCCCCGCTTGAATGAAATTCTCAATCTTCGCTATTTGCGCCATGCGCGGATGGGCTGGCTGCTGACGATTGGGGCAGCACACAATCCCCTCACACGATTTTTTCTGAATGCTGTCGGACGGATTACGCACGTTCATTATAAAGACTTCGATCAGCTTGAGGATGTGGCCTCGTTTCTTGAGGAATACGATTCTTCGCTTAAGTGCAATCTGGTCGTCTGATAGATATATTCAGGCCATGTGAGGTATGCCATAACGCATTGTATGATCGGCCCAGTTTGGGCAGGAAGCGCATATAGAAAGATCATATTTGCATTCCCCTCATCGCTCGGCTATGCTCATTTGACATTTATGACAGAGTTGGAAGGCATCTGACATGCTCGCCACTGCCTATGGCTGTGCGGTTGTGGGAATCGACGGACTGCCTATTGATGTGCAGGTTGATTTTAATCCCCGCTCCCATACCCCATCCTTCACGATTGTCGGGTTGCCTGATAATGCGGTGCGCGAGAGCCGCGAACGTGTGCGAACAGCGATCAGAAACTCCTCGCTCCAATTTCCCTCCAAAATCTATACCGTGAATCTGGCTCCGGCGGATATTCCCAAGCACAGTACGGCCTATGATCTGGCGATTGCGATTGGTATCCTGGCCGCGACAGATCAAGTCCCGCTCGATTCGCTGGTGGGGGCGATGTTCATTGGCGAATTGAATCTTGATGGGCGGGTGGGGCATGTGCAGGGCGTCCTGCCAATGGCGCTTACAGCCCGCGACAATGATTTCAAAATCCTCTATGTCCCCGAAGAAGATGCACCACAGGCCGCTCTCATTCAGGGCATCAGCGTGATTCCCGTGAAGAGCCTGGGCCAGTTGGTCGAGCATCTGTATGGCATGAATCGCATTGCGCCGCTTGTGATCAGTCCAGACGCGGAGATTGAGCGTGCGCTGCCCTCGGATATGGTTGACTTCGCTGACATCAAGGGTCAGGAGCAGACCAAGCGGGCGCTCGAAATCGCAGCGGCGGGCGGCCACAATTTGCGGATGGTCGGCAGCCCTGGCTGCGGCAAGACGCTGCTGGCGCGATCAATGCCGACGATTCTGCCGCGCCTGTCGCTCGATGAGGCGCTGGAAGTGACGCGCATTTATTCGGTATCGGACATGATGCCGCCCGGCGAATCGCTCATCCAGCGCCGCCCCTTCCAATCGCCGCACCATACGATCAGCAAGCATGGGCTGGTGGGCGGCGGCACGATTCCGCGTCCGGGCGTGGTGTCGCTGTGTCATCGCGGCGTGCTGTTTCTGGATGAGGCGGTTGAATTTCCCTCGGTGGTACTGGAACTGCTGCGCCAACCGATGGAAGATCGCTGTGTGACCATCAGCCGCGTCAAAGGCTCGGTGACATTTCCGGCAAATTTTGTGCTGGTCATGGCGCACAATCCGTGTCCCTGCGGCTACCTGGGAGACACGCGCCAACCCTGCACCTGCTCTCCGGTCATGATCGAGCGCTATCAAACCAAGTTGAGCGGGCCGCTGTTGGATCGCATTGATATTCACCTGAATGTCAAACGGGTCGATTACGACAAGCTCATGAGCCGCGAACAGGCCGAATCATCAGTGGTGGTGCGCGAACGGGTGGAAAAGGCCCGCGCCCGCCAGCGCGAACGCTTTGCGGGGCAGGCGGGCGTCTACTGCAACAGTGATATGGATGCGGGATTGGTGCAGCGCTGTCTCGTCATGTCGGACGAGGCAAAAAAGGTGCTGGATGTTTCGACGCGCAAGATGGCCCTGAGCGCTCGTGCGTATCATCGGATGCTCAAGCTGGCGCTGACGATCTCGGATCTGGCGGCACATGATCGGATTGAGGTGGTGGATGTAGCCGAGGCGCTGCAATACCGCCTGGAGCGGTAGACGTTCATTATCCCTGCCCATTTTGTCTCTCAAGGGTAAGTTTTTTCGTAGCCGAACAACCTGGGTGCAAAACAATGGGTTTGGCACGCCAAATCCCTACAAAAACGCCTTCCTATGGTGCTCAAGCTACATGAGATGGTGTTTGTAGGGGCACGGCGTGCCGTGCCCCAAAACGACATTTCCCCTTAGCTTAATGTCTATGCAGCACGCTGCCCCCGCAAAAACTCCTGTCTGTAGTCTTTCATCGCGCCTCCAAAATCTGCACAATGTTTTAGAAATCTTGTCCTTGCTTGCCTCTCAGCGAAACTCCGTGAATGTCTTTCCATCACTTTGCAACATTCCGTGAACCTTTTTCACGGAATGCTGTATACCTCATAGATCACGCGCACAATCGGGAGTAAACGAGTGATCAGCGATGAGGAGTTGGCCCTGCACGTCCAGCAGGGGCAGCGGGAGGCGTGGACGATGCTGATTGAGCGACATTATGAAGCGCTGTTGAATTATCTCTACCGCATGAGCAGCCAGCGGGCCACTGCGGACGATTGGACACAGGAAACGTTTGTGCGCGTGTGGCAGCGGATCACGCTCTACGTCTATCCGCGTCCATTTCGGCCCTGGCTTTACACCATTGCCACCAATCTCGCCCGCAATGCCCTGACATCGGCGGACTCGCGCCACACGCAGAGCGCCATTGAGGACGCTGATTATGCGGATAGCACGCCGCAGCCGGAAGAG
>DAOTUR010000662.1:0-5903 GCA_034436915.1 Anaerolineae bacterium | reverse complement strand
CGACTCTGCTGCCGGGGGCCGTGACCATCCTCGTGCCTGCGGCGAAGAAGTAGGGTTGTAGGATTTGTAGGGGCGGAGCGTTCTGGTAGGCGTACAAACATAGTGTCATTGTAGGGGCATGGCGTGCTATGCCCTGAGTTTGGCACGCCAAACCCCTACAAAAACGTCGTCTTACGACCTCAATCGGCAGGATCACATCCGTAGGGGCATGGCGTGCTGCGCCCAAAACAGTCATATGGATCAACGGCGCATTATTTCGCCGCACGGATCGCAATCACGCGCCGTGTGCGGAGATAATTGACCACATCCCACGTCTGCGCCTCGGTCAGCGCAGCGGTGCAGGCGAGCATATTGCGCCAGCCGCGTGCAGGAATGCGATACAAATCCTCATCGCGCACACTGTCAATCTGACGCAGCAAAATTTGCAGATCACTCGCCGTCTGCCAGATGATGCACGACTGGTTATACAGCGCTTCGCCACGTTGCAGCGATGCCGCATCCGCCAGAGTGGGATTGACGATCTGGGGCAGGGGATTGAGCATCTCGTCTGTGCGGCGCTGCTGATCCTCAATGAACCGTGTGCCTACAATCCCGATGATGACCGTCAGGACAATCGCGCTGCCCGCCACGAGCAGGCTGGCCGGATGCCAGTTGAGATGGGCCGCCAGCGCTCTGGCACGCGGCCAGACGATCCAGCCTGCAATCCCGATCACGCTGAGCAGGACAGCGGCTTGCAGCGGCGACAGCGGGCGAATCAGCGTTTCATCCGGCGTAATCGACCATGTAAAGGCGATGCGGGTGCGCGTGCTGTTGGCCTCTGTCACATCGATCAGAAAATCCCACTCTCCCACCGTCTGAATCGCATCGCTCGTCCACACATACAGGCCCTTTTCGACCTGCTCGGCGGTGTTCCAGGCTGTGCGCTGATCGCGGGCAGGCTGCACAAGCTGAAGCTCAACCTGGGCATCCGTCAGCGCCTGTCCATCGCGCTCGACCACGATATCAAACGTGTTGATACCGGGGACACCGGGCGCGACAGACAGCGTTGTCGTCAGGCCGCTGACGCTTTGTGTGCCTATCAGGGGATCGGGAGGGGTTTGCAAAAAAAGCGGCGGTGGAATCGGCGTGGCACTCAGCAAAGCCGCTGATGCCAGCACAACCACGCCCACGAGCGACTCCCAGCACAGCGTCGTCACTGTCGCCCACGTTCGCGGCATCACGCGCTGCATCCAGGCGGCAATCTGAGCACGGCGCGTGGGATTAACGGCCAGATGATGCGCCGCCCCAAAGCCGAGCAGCAGAGCGACCATCAGCAGCTTGAGCAGGAGCGCACTGCCATAGGTGGTCGAAACGTCCTGCGGCGTGCTGATCCAGGTGAGGGCGTTGTAAATCCCGCTCATGATGATGAGGGCGACCACCCCCACCACAATCCGCGAGAAGCCGCGCAGCAGCGCCACAAGTGCCTGCTGCCGTTCTTTGTCTGTGTAGGGTTGCAGGGCCGTTGGCAGAATCAGGGCGAGGACGCCAATGCCGCCCACCCAGAAGGCCGCTGCCAGCGAATGCGTCCACTGCATGGCGATGGCGATCCAGGGCTGCACCAGCGTCCCCGCCGCATGGCTCGTGACCGATTGCAAGCCGATGATGAGCGCCACCAACCACACATTGCCGATCCAGGTCGGGCGGATCAATTCAGGCCATTTGTCCCGATATATCCAGGTGATGCCGTGTAGTGAGGCCAGCATGACCAGCAGCAGCATTCGCAGATTCCACATATCGCCTGCACGGGAGCTGGTGCGGACAATATCCCACAGGCCCGTCCTGATGACCGTGACAGCATCGACGTTAAAAAAGGTCATCGCCTGCTGGATGATGGCAAAGACGTTGGCCGCCAGCACCAGCCCGATCCCGATGACGATGAGATGATGCAGCCGCACCATCAGACGCGGCGGCAGATGGCCCAGCGCATACTGCCCGCTGCCCCACACCGGAAGCAGCACCAGGCTGTAGGTGACATACAGGCCAAACAGGAGCGATGTGCTCGAAAGCAGCAGCGTCTTCCACACCACTTCCAGCGGTTGAGCGGCAGTGCTGGCCCCCACGCCTGCCAGATCACTGGCGGCAGTCCCCACGAAAAACACGCGGCTCTCCGCGACGGTATGACTGTCGCTGGCGAAGGTCGTCCGCAGTTCGACCACATACGCGCCATCGCTCAGGGTTCCGGGTGGGATTTGCAGCATCAGCGCGGCGGGATTGGCGGGATCAACGCCGCTGGAGGCGAGAATATGGCCCGTCGCATCGCGCAGATTGATCTGGCTGAAGCGCGGCTCAAGCTGTTCGCTGAACCAGTATTGCAGGCGCGTCGGCGCTCGTTGCAGCACGCTGCGATCTGCCGGAATCGCCCGCACGAGCGTGCCATGTGCCGCAACAGGCCCGATGCACAGGCCCAGAAAAAACAGACAGGTGAGAAGCAGACGTTTGATCGACGGGGCAGTGCCCACAACCGTACCTTTCTAAACAACCAGAGTTTTGGATAGCTCAATAAGTCTCGTCTTGACTCGTCGCCAGGGACTGAAAGTCCCTGTCTCCCGTGTTGCGGGGTTGAAAACCCCGCTGAAATAGACCAAAGAGACGGGAGACAGCGGGACTTTCAGTCCCGCAAAAGGCAAGGCAGGGGTTTTCAACCCCTGACGACCACCATATCAAACCCTATCCAAAACTCAGGTTAAACAGCAAAGAGAACGGCCATTATAGGCCCGATTCGGCCCGCGTCTGATGCTGAAAATCGCGGTGCGCTCAATCGGCAGCGAGCGACGAGGCTTTGACGATCTCTCCCGCCCGTTTGAACATCGGGCCAGAGATAAACTCGCGGCTGGCCGTATCAAGCACCTGCTGGGCGTATTTCCTGGCCCAGGCGGGCTGCTGGTTATAAGCCAGAAAATTTGCCATCTGGATCAGGCGGGGCAGGGGGAGTTTGCCGTGATACAGATCGATGAGCTTGCGTTCATGTTCTGCGGCGGCGGCGTCATCATGGTGCAAAATCAGGGCGGCGTAGAGGTATTCGATCAACAGGACAGCCGTGAAATCATCGCGCCCCATCTGGTCAACGAAGGAGGCCAGCATCCGTAGATCCGCCTGAAAGTTGACCGCATCCTTTGCCACAAGATCAAGCTGCGTCCGCACATCGTACATCGCGGTGATGATCTGGGCATATTCAAAGCGCGAGTAATTCAGCAGGGAGGTCTCCTGAGCGAGCGTCCAGAAGGTTTGATACAATTCCTCGGCCTGTTGATAGTGGCCCTGGATCATTTCGATATCTGTGTTTGCGGCATAGATATACAGCGCTGTCAGTGTGTTCATGTGGTTGGCCTGGACGATCTGCATGCCCTTCTGGGCATAGGCTGTGCCTCTGTCCAGGTCCCAGATTTCCAGCAGGCTCGACGACAGATTGCTCAACAGCTTCAACGACAGATCAATATCATTGAGGTCAGTGGCTTTTTCCAGCGCCTGCTCCCAATACAGGAGCGACTCGGCCATGTTGTCCTGCATCGAATACAGGACGCCGAGCGTGTTGAGCACCTCCGCTTCGTAGTGCGGGAAGTTCATCTGTTGGGCTTTTTTAAGGTGTGTGTGCAGTTCTTTGAGCGTCACATCATCATTGATCTCACGGCGCAGGATCAATTCCGTGATATGAAAAATCTTTTGAATAAACACCTTTTCCATCAGAGCCATCCCAGTCGCTTATGTTCCTCTCCTTTCTACACCATATAACGATAATAAAACCATTCCCAAAACACAAACATTTTTTTGTGATGAGAGAACGCACAAAATCCTGTATGATGAGAGGGAACGAAGAGACGTCAGCGAATTTGTCAAAATTTCAACACACCTATCACAATCCTGTTATTTTGTGTGAAATAGTCATCAGTGCGTTGCGTCAGATTTATTTCTTCTGGTAGAATAATTCTAAAATCAGTACGGAAACCAATCGTCGATGACCGAACCTAAACGTTCTCCAGAGCCGAACAACGGAACTCACACGGGCTATACGACGGGTGATCTCCGTAAACATGCCGAAGACGCCCTGAGACGTTTGCGGGAGAAAAATGTGCTTCCGCCTCTCCCTGCGCCGGCCCCGCCCTCGCCGGAAACAGAGACAATTGATATGGTTGATAATCCTGGAAATACAACGCATGATCTTGGCCGCGACGCGCAAAAGGCCATGCACCAGCCCTCAACGCCTCTGCCCACGCCCATGACCAGTGTGCCTCACGGGACGCAGGACTTTAGCGACACAATGGTGCTGCGCTTTGATATCTCAGAAGCCACCGCGCCCCTGATTGTCGATACCATTTCGCCTGAGATGGTGTTTGGGCGCAGCGACACCGCCACCGCCTTTATGCCTGAAATCGATCTCACGCGCTACGGAGCCTATCGCCTGGGCCTGAGCCGCCGCCATGCCATTCTGCGCCGCCAGGGAAATTTGCTGTATCTGATGGATCTGGGGGGACGCAACGGCACAGCTCTCAATGGTCATCGCCTGGACGCCAATCAAAGCTGCTTGTTGAGCAGCGGCGATGAAATCACATTGGGGAATTTACGCCTTCGTGTGACCTATCAAAAGCGCTAAGGCGTTGTCATCGTCGATTCTGGGCCTGTTGTATCAGGCTCCTAGAGGCGTCTCACACTGTGCTGCGGCTTAAATTATCCTCTCGCCGCCTCGCAATCGTCTGCCTCAGCCTGTGCCTTCTGGCGGGCTGTCTCCCCTATCCCGATCCGACGCCTGCGCCCACGCCTGTCTCAGTGGTCACGCGAGTCACGCAGGGTCGCATTCTCGGCACGTACCACACGCTGCTCTATCAAATCGAGGCCGAAGCTGCCCGCGACGGGTGGACGCCCGCCCGTCATTTGCAAGCGGCGCAGCTCTGGTTCAGCCTGGGCGATGCGCGGCGGGCACGACCCCATCTGGAATCAGCAGCGGCCTCCAATAACCCGACAGTGCTGCATGATCTGATCGATTTGTATATACAGTTCAATCGGCCCCAGGATGCCCTGGCTCTGCTGGATCGCCTGCTGACGGCGGCCCCCACAGACCGCCGCGCCCTGTATCAATCGGCGCTGCTGCTGCTGCCGTTTGATCCGATCCGCGCCCAACAGCACTTGCAGCAGGTGACGCTGGATGTCCAGTATGGCGATTCAGCCCGCACCCTCCTCAAGCTGATCCGCGAATCATCCCCCGACGATGATCTGTGGAGCGTGCGCGTGGGGGCGCTGCTGGCGACGGAAAAGCTGTGGACATATGCGGAATGGGCGTTTGTCTACGCGGCGGAACATCTGCCCTCTGGTGGGGCGTGGGCCTTCGCGGGCTTGATGCGCGATGCCCAGGGCGGTGATGGCAGCGCGTATCTGGCGAAGGCGGTGGCCCAGCAGCCCAACAATGCCCAGGTGCAGATGGCGCTTGGGATGCATCGGCGGCAGATGGGCGATGAGATCGGGGCCTTGACTGCGCTGCAAACAGCCCTCACGCTCGACCCGCTGAATCCCTCGATCCATGCCGAATTGGGGACGACCTATCAGCAGATGGGGCAGGTGGAGGAGGCGCAAAAATGGCTGCAATCAGCCTATACGCTCTCCGGCGGCGACCCCACCTACGCCCAGAGCATGAATGATTTCCTGACGCAGCTTGAATCGGGGACGATTGGGCCGCCGTCTGGGCCGTGAATGCCCAATGGGTCACAACATCTTTGTAGGGGCGCGATATATCGCGCCCTGGTGATTTAGAGGGGATTTGGCGTAGGGGCACGATGCATCGTGCCCCTACAAAGACGCTGTGACCCATTGTGAACCCAGCGCATGAGGCAAAAGTAATTATTCAGCTATCCGTGCGACAAAGGCCCTTGTAGGGG
>DAOTUR010000661.1:0-20350 GCA_034436915.1 Anaerolineae bacterium | reverse complement strand
CTCTCCACAGCCCGCCACTCTAGTACACGTTGGCGGAAGTTCACAAGCATTTCGTTCAGTTTCTTTTAGCTAAAGTTCGCTATTTGAATTGCTTATCGACTTCCGCAAAGCTGTACTAGAAGAACTTGATGATTTTTTCCGGTGTCATGCGGATGAGTACCATGTCCAATGACGCCCACTCAGCCAGCAGCTTCACCGCGTCTTCTGCCGTTTCATAGTGATAGGTCATCTGCTCCAACCAGGGCCAGGCTTTCTCTTCAGAGATGATGAACGGCCCTTTGAACAACCAACCGCCGCCATCGCCCGGTGCGCCACCGATGGAAAAAGAGCCTTTGGGATTGGCCTGGATATGTGCCATTTTTTTGGTATCACGGGCGGTGGTCGTCACCAGATCATCGCCATCGACGGCATACCAGATGCCGACGGTGTGGGGATATCCGCTTGAATCAATAGTGCTGATACGAGCGATATGGGGCTTCTTCAAAAATTCGCGTAATTCATCGCTGAACATCTTGTCTCCTATGCATTTCATGGTTGATCGGTCATGTGTCGGGAATACTCCCTCCTCAGATTATCGCTCATATGGGGCGCTGACACTATCACCACAATCTCAGCTTAAATTGATGACTTGCCTCATTGGTTACAGAGCATAAACCCGCGCCATGATCTAAAATGGAGCGCAGGGTATTGATACCAAAAGGACTAAAAATGCTTTCTTTGCAGCAGATTGAAATTTTACAGGCTCTGGTCAATCGTCTTATTCCGCCGGATGAGGATGTTGGCGGATGGGAGGCAGGTGTTGGAGAGTATTTGTTTCGCCAATTTGAGACCGATTTAAAACATCTCCTGCCGCTGTACCTCTCAGGATTGGACGGTTTGGACAAAGAAGCCCAATTTCTCCATCATCAGCCTTTCGCCCAACTGTCGCCTGAGCTTCAAGATGATCTTCTCACGCAGATCGAAGCAGGCCGCGTCTCGTCCATGTGGCTGGTGGAACCGCGTCTTTTTTTCCGTCTGGCGGCGGAACATTGTGCAGAGGGCTATTACAGTGATCCGGGACAGGGCGGCAATAAGGGTGGTGTGTCCTGGACCATGATTGGCTTTCAGGTGCGCGGATGACGACTTACGATGCGATTGTCATTGGCGCGGGGGCGGGCGGCGGGATTGCTGCGGGCGTTCTGGCAGAGGCGGGCAAAACGGTTCTGCTGCTTGAGCGCGGCGCGGCTCTGTCATTTGAGGAGATCGGACGTGATCATCTGCGAAATCAGCGCTTGTCGCAGTATGGAAACAACACAGGCCCTGATGGGATGGGTCATGCGCGGGTGTTTGAAGATACAGGCGGCCTATCTCTCATCCCGCCGCATGATGGGCGCTATCATAACAATGCGGCCAGCGTCGGCGGGGGCACACGGGTGTATGGGGCACAGGCATGGCGTTTTATGCCGCAGGATTTTCGTATGGCAAGCCTGTATGGTGTTCCGTCCGGCAGCTCCCTGGCCGATTGGCCGATCAGTTATGATGATCTTGCGCCCTCTTACGAGCGGGCCGAGTGGGAGCTTGGCGTTTGCGGCAGCGCTGAGGCCATGCAGCATCTGCCAGCGTATGCCAGACCTTATCCGATGCCGCCGATGTCTACTAACTTGCAGGGGCGCACGTTTCGCCAGGGTGCGGCGCGGCTGGGCTGGGCAACCACACCCGTTCCTCTGCTGATCAACTCAACGATGTATAACAATCGACCTGCCTGTATCGCGTGTCAGCATTGTGTTGGTTTTGCCTGTCCTGTCGATGCCAAGAACGGCACGAAAAACACTATGATTGCGCGGGCCTTGCACACGGGCCGCTGCACATTGATCTCCAATGCGATGGTTGAGCACCTTCTGGTGAGCAATGGGCGCGTGGTCGGCGTCGCTTATTATGCAGATACGAATGAGCGGATTGAGGTCTTGGCGGATGTGGTGATCGTCAGTGGCGGCGCGATTGAGTCGGCGCGTCTGCTGCTGAACTCGTCTTCACCCCAGGAGCCAAACGGCCTGGGAAATCAGCATGATCAGGTGGGACGACATCTGCAAGGCCATTACTACCCTGGTGCAGTAGGATTGTTTGAGGAGCCGGTGCAGGATAATGTCGGCCCTGGTGTCACAACCGCGACCTGTCAGTTCAATCATGGCAATGCAGACGTGATTGGCGGCGGGATGCTGGCCGACGATTTCATCGTTCTGCCCATTACGTTCTGGAAGCGCAAGCTGCCGCCGGATCTGCCGCGCTGGGGGGCCGCTGCGAAAGCCTTTATGCGCGAGAATTATAGGCGCGTGGCCGATATCAGCGGGCCTGTGCATGAGATTCCCAGTGCCGAGGCCCGTGTGACCGTCAGTTCACAGGTGCGTGATCGCTATGGTATTCCGGTGGCACACCTGTCCGGCACAACGCATCCCGAAACGGTGCGAACAGCCGCCTTTATGCATCAACGGGCCAAGGAATGGCTGACGGCCGCCGGTGCAATCAAGGTGTGGGGCGGTGTGCCTACGCTGGCGCTCTCAGGCGGTCAGCATCAGGCGGGGACATGCCGGATGGGGGATGATCCGCAAACATCGGTGGTAGATCGCTGGGGACGGGTGCATGGACATGACAATGTGTTTGTGATGGATGGCTCGGTGCATGTGACCAACGGCGGTTTCAATCCCGCCCTCACCATCATGGCTCTGGCCTTCCGTGCCGCAGAGCATCTTGTCCAGCACTGGTAGGATGACCTTATTCGATATAAACGGATTACGTATTTGTCCAACCATGTGATTTTGGGCGCAGCATACACGCTGCGCCCTTCACGGCGCTAACGTGGGCAAAGCGCGGCTATGAGACACAAATTCATCGACTCACCTTACGCAGTTTACCCCTCCCTAAATCCCTCCCCACATTGTGGAGAGGGACTTCAAGCGTTTTGCTCACCCTCTCTGAACAGGGCGGAGGGGCTGGGAGGAAGGGTTTGACGGGCATTCCAGCGCTCTCGGCAGCATTTTATGGGGGTGCGTAAGGTGAGTCATTCACCTATCCATGCGACAAAGGCCCTCGTAGGGGCGCGATATATCGCGCCCTCATGGTTTGAGAGAATTTGTTCCAGGGCAGGATATATCCTGCCCCTATAAACCCGCGATTCTCATGGATAGGTGAATCATTACAAAGTCCTGATTCTATTTATCCTTCGTGATGGCGAATCCGCTCATGAACTGCTTTTGCAGCAGGATGAACAGGATGAGGGGCGGCAGTGAAGCAATGATGCCCGCTGCCATCAACACGCCATAATTGGTCTGTGAGCCGATCTGCGTGGACAAACTCGCGGCCTTCCGCACACCCACCTGGATCACCTGGGCATTCTCATTGCTGATGATCAGCACCGCCCACAAATATTGATTCCACGAGCTGATGAACTGGATTAGCGCGTGCGCCGCCACGACATTGAGCGACATGGGGATGAGCACCGAGATCATAAAGCGCAGTGGGGTCGCGCCATCAATCTGGGCGGCCTCAGCCAATTCACGCGGGATATTGTTGAAGTGCTGGCGGAACAAAAATGCTCCCGTCGCCGTCGCCAGAAAAGGGATTGTCAGCGCAAGCTGCGGATATGTCTGGCCCCACCCGACCTGTGACATCATGTTGAACAGGGGCAGCAGGATGATCTCTGTCGGCATGAGCAGCGTGAGCAAAATGGCGAAAAACAGCACCGTCTTGCCGACGAAGCGAAAATACACGAACGCCAGCCCTGCCAGCATCGCCAGCGTGGTCTTGCCGATCACGATCACCAGCGATACCACCGTCGTATTGACGATCAACTGCCCAAAGTTGAGTTTGCCGAACAGCACGCTGATATTGTCCAGCAGACTCGCGCCCGGCGGGAACAACTGCGGCGGCGTAAAAGCCGACTGCTGGGCGCTCAGGGTGGCGCTTTGCAGGGCATACAGCGCTGGCAGGCACATCACAAAGCAGATGAGGATCAGGGCGAGATGGACGCCCCAGCGCGTCTGGGTGGCCTGCTTGTCTCTGGTCTTTCGCATAAACAGCCTCTAATCCGAATAGGTAATGCGACTCTCAAGCGTGCCAAATTGCAGGATGGTGATGCCCGCCACAATGATGAAGAGAATCACGGCCTGCGCTGCGGCCAATCCCACCGGCGAGCCGGGGTTGAAGGCGTCCTCGTAAAGCTTGTAAATCAGCACATTGGTTGCGCCGCCGCCCTCGCCCGCCGCCCCTAACGGCGGCCCGCCGGAGGTGAGCGTATCAATCGCGCCGTAGATGCCGTAAAACGAATAGGTCACATTGGTTACGAGCAGGAAGAAGGAGAAGGGAGCCAGCAGCGGAAAGGTGATCATAAAGAAGCGCTGCCCGCGATTGGCCCCGTCAATCTGGGCGGATTCCAGCAAATCTTTCGGCACATTTTGCAGCCCGGCAATATAAAACAGCACGTTGAAGCCCAGAATATTCCACACCGATGCCATGACGATAGCGACCCGTGCCAGATGCGGATCGCGCAACCAGCTCAGGGTCGTCCCTGTCACGCTATAGAGGGCGGCGTTGATCAGGCCCGTTTGCCCCTCGCGGAACATCGCCAGAAAGATCGCTCCGGTGACGACGGGCGAGAGGGCGAAGGGGAAGATAAGGAAGGTGCGATAGACCGAGGCAAATTTAATTTTTTGCGAGGCCAACACCGCAATCGACAAAGCGATGCTCATGCTCAAAATGACAAGAATGAAGGTCAGAATCAGCGAGGTGAAAAAGCTGTTCTGATAAATTGCGTCATTGACGAGGCGGGCGTAATTGTCCAGGCAGACGAAGCGCTCCTGTGGCAGCGGATTGCGCTTGTTGAAGAGCGATAATGTGACCGTCTGGATGCTCGGATAATAGAGAAAGACGATGAGATTCAGCACCATTGGCAAAATCAGCACATAGGGCAACCAGCGGTTGCGGAAATAACCGGATGATGCTTCATAGCGGGCGACGGTGACGCGCACATACGTCCAGAGCGGCACAAGGACGACGCTGCTGCCCACCAGCGTAATGCCAATGCCAATCAGCGCCTGCGTCAGATCGACGGTGGGGGCAAAGGTGCAGTGCTGCGTCGGCAGCACGAGAAGCTGCGAACCGAAGGCTCCGAGCAGAGCGCCGACCAGACTCCAGAAGGCTTTGCGGGTGGGCGTGATGCGGCTCGTTGTGACCGCGCCATAAATCAGCCCAATGACCAGCGAGGGCAGCACTTGTGTGAGTGGCAGCGTACTGTAATGCGTGACGACCCGCGACACAGCGCGTGGGAAATCGCCAAGCCCGGCCCCGAGCCACTTGAAGAAATCAAGCAGGCCGCTCCACTGCGTGACGAAGAACCACAGCATGAACAGGAGCGCCCCCAGGATCACGACCCCGGTCAGGAGGCGTGCGACAGCAGGGTCGAGCAGGGGTTCTTTTTCAACATCCGACATCACACGCTCCTTATGGTATCGCAATGAAAATGGACGGGCGTGAGTCCTCGCGCCCGTCCATCGAGTGTGACAGACGCCGTATTACTGCCCGACGACAGAGTTGTAATCGGCCAAGACCTGATCAGCCTGCTTCTTGGCCGAGGCCAGCGCTTCTTTCGGAGCAATGCCACCGTCAACGATGGATTGCAGCGCCTTCACCAGCAGGCCGCGCACCTCGGCATTGGAGCCGATGACTGCGCCCTGGTTGGCGGTTGTGCCTTTGCTCGCTGCTAACTGATTGATCGCAATCGAGAAGAAGGGATAGGTATCAAACCAGGCCGCTTCTTTCGCGTCTTTGGCGTCAGCGGTGGTGGGCTTGCCAGCAGCATCCACAAACGCGCCGCCTTTGGTCAGATAATCGATGCTGTCCTGGCGATTCGGGAAGTAGCCGCTGCCTTGATGCCACTTGATGTCATTTTCCATATTCGTCAGGAAGAAGACCCAATCGGCTGCCGCTTTGGTTTCAGCGTCGCTCTTGCCAGTCATCACCCATACGCTGCCGCCGCCGACGGTGACGCCGTTGGTGGACGCTTCATCCGGGACGAACAGCGGGGCAATGCCCAATTTTACGCCTGCGCCCGCGAAGCCATTGACGAACAGGGTGATGCCCGCCGTTGAGTTGATGTGGAAGATGGTTGCACCGCTGCCGAAGGATGCGCCTTCACCGTTGTAATCGTTGGGTGTCCCGGTGTAGGTGAAGTAGCCGTTGTCCTTCAAATCCTTGTAGAACTGGGCAATCTTGAGCATTTCCGGGCTGGTGTAGTTCATTTCGGTGGCGCGGGCGGTGCGTCCGTTGTCGTTGTTGGCGACGAGCGCATTCTGCATCGCCATCCACTGCTCCGGCAGCCACGAGGTCATCGGGAAGTTAAGGCAGGCTTCAAACTTGGGAGCTGCCGACTTGATGATAGCGGTAACGGCCTTCACTTTGGCGCAGGCATCCAGCACCTGCTGGAACGTCATCGGGGTGGTAGGGACTTCGATTTGCAGCAGATCGGTGATCGACTTGTTGTAATAGACGACGGGATTGGACGAATTCCAGGGAATGCTCCAGATCGTATCGCCGATTTTGTAGTAATTCCGCACGACGGGCAAAATGCCTTCGTACTGCTTCATCTGATCAGCGCTGGCAAGGCTGCCAATGGGGGTAAACAGGCCGCTGTCGGCTGCCAGTTGCGTCAGACCTTCTTCAACCTGTACCACGTCGGGGCCGTTGCCCTGCTGGGCATCCAACAGGATGCGGTTGAACAGTTCGGTGTAATCGTTGGCGGGAGAGATGAGATTGATCTTGATGCCGGAGTTCTTGGCTTCAAAGTCATCCGCAATCGCCCGTAGAACGTCACGCCGAATATCGCCTTCACCGCCGAAGATGTGGGCGAAGTCAACAACGATTTGATCTTGCGCCAGGAACGGCGTCACGGCGACAGCCCCAAAGACGAGGAGCAGAGCCGCAAGCACAAATAAGCGTTTCATAAAGTATCCCTTCAAATTGAGTGACAGATTGTGAGTATAACAAGTTTTCATCAAATAAATTTTAACAGCGGTTTATCATTTGTAACCTGCGTCAACAATCGACGTTTCACGCCCCACTTTGCCCGCCAATTCTCGGCAGATCTGGGGAATATCACGCCTTGAGAATGTGGTTTGAGGCTTAACTCGTTACAATAGGGAGCATAGAAGAACAACCAATGCCGTTGTTGATTCGTAAAAGGTCACAAAAAAGATCACGTCCATAGAAAGATTTTATATCCCTGGTGTGATGCAACCGCTCTGATGGGCAGGAACGCAGTAAGATATGAGCGTAGAAATCATCGGCAATCGCTATCATTTGCTGGCAGAGCTTGGCAGGGGCGGCATGGGCGTCGTCTATCGCGCCCAGGATCGCCTGACGGGGGATATCGTCGCTATCAAGCGCGTCAATGCGCCGCGCACGGAATTTGATCTGTCGGATGGGGCATCGACTGATTTTCGCCTGGGATTGGCGCAGGAATTTCGCGTGCTGTCGACCATCCGCCATCCCCATATCATCAGCGTGATCGATTACGGCTTTGACGAGTACCAGCAACCGTATTATGCGATGGAACTGCTGACGAATGCCCAGGATATCCTCACGTATGGGCATGACAAGCCCCTGCCTGTCAAAATTGACCTTCTGATTCAGACGCTCCAGGCGCTGGCCTATCTCCATCGGCGCGGTGTCATCCACCGCGATTTGAAGCCCGATAATATCATGGTCATCGGCAATCAGGTCAAAGTGCTCGATTTCGGGCTGGCCGTTGGACACAATCATCAGTCCGAAGACGAGAATATCGCCGGCACGATTGCCTATATGCCGCCGGAAGTGCTGATGGGCGGTGCGACAAGCCGCGCCTCCGATTTATATGCGATGGGCATCATTGCCTTCGAGGTCTTCAGCGGGCATCACCCCTTCAACGATGAAAATGTGGGCCAACTGCTTCAGGATATTATGATGACCGCGCCCGATCTCTCGATCCTCGATATTTCGGGGGCGCTGAGAGGGGTCATTGACTGTCTCCTGTCAAAAGACCCGACGCTGCGTTACCAGGATGCCGAGAAGACCATCCAGGCGCTGATCGTGGCGTCAGACCTGGATATTGTGTATGAAACCCCGGCCACACGCGAGAGCTTCCTCCAGAGCGCTCGCTTTGTAGGGCGCACGCAGGAGATCACCCGGCTCACGGAGGCTCTCCATAACACGCAACAGCAGCAGAGCGGCAGCCTGTGGATGGTGGGTGGTGAGAGCGGTGTTGGAAAATCGCGCTTAATTGAGGAACTACGGACGCTGGCGCTGGTTGATTCGGTGCTGGTCTTACGCGGGCAGGCGATTGTCGAAGGCGGAGCATCCTATCTCCTGTGGCGCAATGTCATGCGTCATCTGTGCCTCAGAATCACTCTGAGTGATCTTGAGGCCAGCGTGCTTAAGCTGCTCGTCCCTGATATCGCGACTCTGATTGAGCGCCCGGTAGCCGATGCCCCGGCTCTCGACTCGGATGCTGAACATCTGCGCCTGCTCAACACACTGGAGACGGTGTTCCGCCGCCACACCGAGCCGACGCTGATCATTATGGAAGATTTGCAGTGGGCGCGGGAAAGCCTCGTGGTCATGAGCCGCCTCGCAAAAATTATTACCACTCTGCCGCTGATGATTGTCGGCACATTTCGTGATGATGAGCGCCCGGAATTGGCAACCCATTTTGCCGAAGCCCAGACCCTGCGCCTCAAGCGCCTGACCAACAGCGAAATCGCGGATTTGAGCGAGTCGATTCTGGGGACAACGATTGGGCGGCGCGAACCTCTGATTGAACTCCTGCAAATAGAAACAGAAGGCAACGCCTTTTTCATCGTTGAGATTGTGCGGGCGCTGGCAACCGAGGCCGGGCAACTGTCGCAGGTGGGACAAGCCACGCTGCCGCCCACCGTGTTTGCAGGTGGTATCCGCGCCGCCATCTATCAACGGGTGGCGCGTGTGCCGCGTCATGCCTATGCCATCCTGGAATGGGCGGCGGTGGCGGGGCGTGAGCTTGATTTGAAGCTCCTGACACATCTCATGCCCACCATTCAGGTGGAGCAATGGCTGCTGGAATGCAGTAGCGTGCTGGATGTGCAGGATAATATCTGGCGCTTTGCCCATGACAAACTGCGTGAGGCCGTCCTTGAGCAGATGTCCAAAGACTATCTGGCCCAGCGGCATGGTGAGGTCGCTGCCGCGATGGAGAGCGCCTATCCCAATGATCCGTCGTTCTATGTGCAATTGGCCTTTCATTGGCGCGAGGCAGGCCGTCCTGAGAAAGAGAGCCACTTCAATGGGCTGGCGGGCAAGCAGGCGCTGGCGCAGGGCAATTATCAGGAGGCGATTGGGTTTTTGCAGCGGGCGCTGACGTACTCTCAGACCAGTCGCGTTGATCCACAGCGCCAGGCCAGCCTGACCAAGCAAATTGGCGATGCCTATTTTGGCCTGGGCCAGCTCAACGATGCCTATGCCAGCTTCACCCAGGCGCTTGCCCCGATATCGCGGGTGCTGTCTGGCAGTACGGCGATGCTGTACGGGCGCATCGGATTGAATGTTGTACAGCAGCTTCGCTACTCGATCTGGAAGGGGTGGACGCCTGCGCCCGCCAGAGGCGAGTATTTGCGCGATGCGGCCAATGCCTGTCTGCAACTGGCAATCGTGCATTACTTCAAGAATGAAAAATTTCAGGCCCTGTATTACAGCCTGAAAGGGACAAATCTCGCCAGCCAAGCGGGGCCAATGCATCGAGATGAGTTGTCACGCCTTGAAGCGATGTTCGCTGTCATGCTGTCGTTGATTCCGCTGTACAGTCTGGCGCGAACCCAGCAGCGCCTTGCCAAAGCCAATATGCCCAACAACAACGATGCCGGACTGCAAAGCTGGGTGCTCATGATGTCCGGCCTGTATGCGACCAACACCGCCGAATGGGAGATTGCGACGCCGAATTTGGTCGCGTGTCTCGAACTCGCCGAGCAAGCGGGCAATATCCGCCGCTACCAGGAAGCCCTGCTCTCGCTGGCTGCTGTGTACTTCTTTAACGGCACATGGCAAAAATCGCTTGACCTGGCTGAAAAAATCCTGGCGAGTGGGCTGGCCTCCAACAATTTGCAATGTCAGGCGTGGGGGTTAGATGATCTGGGGCGGGTGTATTACCATCTGGGCGAACACGCAGCGGCGCTCGACCTGTTTGCGCGGAGTCGGACGATTTATGAGCAGATTGGCGATACCAGCGGCCAGATCTGGGTGCATGGCGCTCTGGCCCAGGTGTATACTCGTGAGGGTGATCTGGCAGCGGCTCGCCCCCATGCTGAAAAAGTGAAAGGCTGGCTCATCAATACGCAGCCGGGCAATTACGGCCTGTTGGAAGGCTACCAGGGCATGGCGGATTTCGCCCTCACGCAGTATGAGCAGGAGCGCACGCCCGCCCAGCGCCAAGAGGCGGAGACGGCTGTGATGCTCATGCATCGGTTTGGGCGCATTTTCAACACAGGCAAAGCCTATCGCTGGATTTATGAAGGCTGGTTAGCGGGCATCGATGGTGAAACCACAAAGGCGCTGCGTCTGGGCAAGCGAGGCATACAGGAGGCGCAGCGCTATGGGCTTGTCTATGAAATGGGACTGGCAGCCCTGCATACAGCGCGTTTTCTGCCGCAGGAGCATCCTCAGCGTGCGCCGCTCTTGTCTCAGGCACAGGCGACCTTCAAGGGTCTGGGGGCCGAGTGGGATTTGGCACGCGCTTTACGGTGAGGGTGATACGATGACGATCTTTAAATCATGGGCGTCGCACGCTGGTCGGGGTACAGAGCAGCGTGGTTGTGTCGATACCTATTCAATTTGAGATGGGATTATCGTAGGGGTGCGATATATCGCGCCCCTAAAAAAGCGCTGTGACCCATTGAGAACCTATGATGCGACATGAAAATTTTGACCACGTTATCATACCTGCCTTTGCAGAAACGCCCTCAGTCTTATCTTATTGCTGTAGTCGTATGTATTTTCTGATGGTGACTTTTACGCGATAAACAACTCTTAAGTTACATTTGGCGGAATTTGCGGCACACTAAGAGGTGAATAGGAGCATCGAGGGATATGTTGAATATAAAACGCCGCCGCTCCCCCTTAAGGTGGATTGCGCTTCTCACTGTAGGCTGTTTTAGCGGCTTGCTCGCCATTTACTTTTTCTCGCCTGAATCGCCAGGGGCCTTGAAGCCTGCTGCAACGGCGATGCCCACTGATGCGCCTGTCATTGTCCCGACAGACATGCCGACGGATGTGGCTCAGGCCCCAGAACAGCCGGATATTCCGACAGGCACGCGCATCTTGATTCCGTCGCTGGGTGTTGCGGCCCAGATCGTGCAGGTGTATCTGGATGGCACAAGCTGGGACGTCAGTCGCCTCGGTCAGAATGTCGGCCATCTCAAAGGAACGGCCTGGCTGCCAACGCAGGGCAATGTGGTGCTGCTCGGCCATGTGGAGATGGCTAATGGGGGCAAAGGCATCTTTGCCTCGCTCAAAGACCTGCGCAATGGTGATTTGATCGTGCTGCAAACGGCAGATGGGGATTTTCGCTATCAGATCAGCGAGGTGTATTTTACCGATCCCACCAATTTAGAGCCGATCTATCCGCAGACGAAGAGCCTGCTGACGCTCATCACCTGCGATGATTATGACTTCGTGACGAATGTATACAACAAACGCCTGATTGTGGTGGCCGATCAGTTGACATAAGCGGTGGATAGAGGGGACGGTATATCGAATCGTGTGATTGCTGCCCATCATATTGTTGTAGGGGCTTGGCACGCCAAGCCCTCACAGCACGCCCAAACAAAACGCCCCTTCTCAACCAGAAGGAGCATTTTGTTTGGGCCTGATGTTTGCGTTACTGCGTGCGCCGTATGCGATAGACACGGAAAGCGCTCAAGCTGATGGCCCCACCGATGATCGTCATGATCAGCCCTCGGATGAGGAACCATGAGAGCGGTAATTCGCCTGTTTGTGGCAGTTCTTTCACCATCAGGACGCTGGCCTCGGCGGTCTGGATTTTGCCCTTATCCGGCGTATACAGATCGGCGAGATTGCGGATTTCGGTGACTTTGGCATCTTTCCTGATGCGCGTCTTGATCGTCAATGTGACTGTTTCACGTCCATCGAGCGGCGCAATATCCAGGATCACCACCTGACCATTGACCGATACCGACCCCTTTGTGGTGAGCGTTGACAGGATTTCCAACGAATCTGGCACACCGTCGGTCACGGCGGTCTTGGGAATGGCGATGTCCCCTGGGTTATACACCAGGATTTTCCAGGTGACGATATCGCCGGGCTGTGCGAACGGCGGATCAACCTGCTTACTGATGACCGGATCGCCAGGGCCAGATGTTCCCGGTTCATCTGTCGGCGGCGTGACGCCTGGGCCAGGGATGGTCACAATGTTTCTGGCTGTGATGGATGGCGATCCCGGCAGAGGTGTTGTCGGGGTCAGCGCGGCCAGATTGCGATAGTTGCCAGGGCCGGGAACCGTCACATCAAACACAATTTGCAGTCGATTGGCGCTACGGTTGGCGGATGTAGTTCCATCGCCCAGTGTGCCGCTCCAGAAGATGGTGTTTCCACCCTGGACTTCGCAGATGGCGGGCGGCACGTCTGTCACCTTCGTCGTGGTTCCAAAGCCTGTACACACCAGATTGGTCGGATTGGTCTGGCCCGGATCAAGCACATCGTTGATGCTGACAGCCTGGGGGAGACCTGTATTGAACCACACCATCGTCCAGCGGATGGTGTTGGCATTGATCGCCACACCCGATTTGACGCCGAAGGGCGGATCGAAGATGACACCGTTATCGTCAAAGTCTTTTTCGCCGCTGTCCAGCGAGACGGTATTGACGACGTTCGGGATACCAGGGAAGGCGGTATCGTAGTCGGGGCGCAGCGTGCCTGTCAGCTTGTAGACAAGCTGTCCACCCTGTTGCAGATCGATGCTTTGACCGACCATCAGTCCGGCGGTGGGCGTTGTGATATCCGTGCCGAGCGGCTGCCCAGTGATACAACTCGCCTGGAGATTGGCATCGCACGTCCATGTCACCGACGCTGGGGTGAATGCGCCAGCGGGCGAGACAACATCATCCAGAACACGGGTGATGCCCGTCAAACCGCTGTATTGGATCGTGATGGTATAGGTTGTCGATTGGCCTACGACAATCGAGTTTTTGCCGTCGGTCTTGGTGATCGAGACGCCGGGCGGGTTGATCCGCACGCGATAATCTTCAATTTCACCATCTCTGGCCGCGCCACCCCAATCAGCCGCTGTCAGGGGGTCAGTTGTCAGGCGGAAGCGAGCATAGGTTGTGCCGATGCCAAGCGGATCGAGTGAGCCGCCCGTGTCGATATCGGCTGTCGTCGGGATGTTGAACGAGAGCGTCAACGTTTGCGGTGCGGCTGACGATGGCACTGTAATCGTGTCCTCGCCTGCATCAAACGTGCCGTTTCCATTCTTATCCTGCCAGAAGGCTTCACCGGGGGTAAACACACCGTCGCCGTTGACATCGATCCAACCGACAAGCCGTGCATCTATCCCGGTGTTGTTGAAGACGACCACCTGCACATCGAGGCGCGTGCCTGCAATGATTTTCGGGATGGTCACACCGTCTTCGTCATCGCCGCCGACGCCGTTGGTATCGTCGCCATCCGCGCCCACGCTCGGTTGCCCATCGGGTTCATCATCGACGATGCTGCCCATGAACAGGTTATTGACGATGACATGGCTCGGCCCACCCGCTGCATTGGTGGTTTGATAGGTATCCGGTGCATCGCCCCAGTCAAAGCGCGTGGAGAAGCCGAAATCGATGGTGAGGTTGGAATGGTCATCGCTTTCACCATTCGTGCCGCGTGATTCTCCGACAGGGCCATCCGTCGCATTACCGCTGAGATCGGTTTCGCCTGTGGGCTGCGGCGGGGTGGGTGTGAGCACGATGGTTCCGCTGAAGATGCCCAATGTGGCGGCATTGATATTATCAATCCCGTTATCGTTGCTGTCGCCGATAGTGTTGCCGGGGTTGGCGATATCATTGCCCGTGCTGCTGTACAGGCCGCGCAGAACACCGCCTGTGGCAAAGTTGCTCGGCGCGATCTGTACCAGATAGCTTCCCGGCGGCAGATTGTCGAACAGGTAGAAGCCGTTCGCATCGGTGGTATCGGAGCGAATGATGCCGCCATCCGGTGTGCCGTCTTGGTTGGAGTCGGCATACAGGTTGACGCGCACGCCCGGAATGCCCGGTTGATCGCCTGCGGTGATCTTATCGAAGTCATCGCCCGCATCAATGTAGCCGTTATCATTGGCATCGAACCAGACGCGGTTGCCGAGGCTCATGGGCGTGGCGGTGAAGCCGAAGTCAACCGAGATATCGCTGTTGCGGTTATTTTCGCCATTCTTGCCGATGAAGCGCGGGCCATCATTCACGGCGTCACCGCTGAAATCCGTCTCAGTGGTGGGCGCACCATTTTCCGTCAGGACGACGGGGCCGCTCACGATGCCTGTACCGCCATCGGAGACGCCGTTGTCGTCGTTGTCCGTCGTACTCGACCCATCAATGGTGCTGGCGAAGCCTGTGAGCACGCCTGCGCCTGTAAACTGGTCGGGACGGATATAGACGAAGTACGTGCCAGGGATCAGGTTGCCGAACAGATAGTAGCCCAGGCTGTCGGTGGTGTCGGTGGCGGCGACAACGATATCAATCAGCGGATCGAACACACCGTTGTTGTCCACATCAGGATGTAGTTCGACCACGACACCGGGGATGCCGTTTTCCGTCCCATTGATCAGGCCGTTTGCGTCTGTATCAAACCACACACGGTTGCCGATGCTGAGCGGACGATACAGCCCGAAGTCAACCGTCATGTTGCCGTTGGCATCCACGACGCCCACGCCATAGCCTTTGGCATTGGCTCCGGGGAGCACTTCGTTGTCGTCAGGATTGGACGGGACGGCTGCTGTCGCAGGTTCACCGCCCACCGACAGCGTGATCGTGCCGCTGCGAATGCCATTGACGGTATTTGCGGTGTCGATGCCGTTGTCCTGATTGTTGGTGTCCGGCGCAAGCGTTGTTGTGCTGCCGTAGCCATCCAGCACACTCGCCGGATTGAAATTGGCCGCCGCCAATTCCACGATGTAATTGCCCGGTGCCAGATTGTCGAACAGGTAATGCCCCTCAGCATCGGTGGTGTCGGTGGCGATGACATCGCCCGTCGGCCCCGGTGCGCCCAGATCATCCGGGATACCGTCTGTATTGACATCACGATAGAGGTTGACGCGCACATTGGCAAACGGCGTTTCGGCTGCATCGACGATGCCGTTGCGGTTTGTGTCCAACCATACCAGATTGCCGATGCTCAGTTTGACGGATGTGACGAAGCCAAAGTCAATCGTGAGATTGCTGTTGTTGTTGGTCTCGCCGTTCGTCCCGCGTGAGTTGGGGCCATCAATCGGGTTGCCGCTGAGGTCGGTCTCATCGTTGGTGGGGGAGGTGTTGGGCGTGAGCGTGACGACATTGCTGCGGATGCCGTTGGTCTGCGGGGTCACATCGTCAATGCCGTTGTCGTTGCGATCCGTTGTTGTTGTGCCATCCGCCCCGATGGAGCTGAGATAGTTCTCCAGCGGATTGCCCGCCTGGAAGTTCACAGCTTCAACGATGACGATATAGCGCCCCGTCCCCAGACCGCCAAACAGATAGTGACCTGTGGCATCGGTGGTCGTGGTGGCAATAGACGGGCCATCCGGCAGATTGTCGTTGTTGTCATCGCGGTACAGGCCCAGGGTTACACCTGCCGGGACGCCGCTTTCGCTGCCATCCTGTACGGCATTGCTGTTGGTATCAAACCACAGGCGATTGCCCAGGCTCATCGGACGATACAGACCGAAATCAACAGTGAGCTGGCTGTTGTCGGCTGTGATGGGCGTCGCGCCGACAGTGCCGTTGCCTTTTGTCCCCAGATCTGCCTCAGTGGTCGGCTCTCCATTCAGAACCAGCACCACAGGCGACGACAGGAGGCCGAATGTCACATTGATGGCATCGACGCCATTGTCGTCGCTATCGGTGTTCGGCGTATTCGGGTTGCCGGGGATGCCTGTGTCTTCTGTCCCGGTTGTCGTACTGCTGATCAAACCGACCAGCACGCCGCCTGCGCTGAAATTGCTGTTCACCAGCCCCACGACATACGTTCCGGGTTGGATGTTCTCGAACAGATAGTAGCCGCTGGCATTCGTCACCTGATCCGGCACAACCGCAACCGCACTGTCTGGAATGCCATCCGCATTGCTATCGCGGTACAGGCGCACTGTCACGCCGGGGATGCCGGGGGCGACGGGGCTACCTGCCACAAAGTCATCGCTGGTCGCTGCATCGATCAGGCCGTTGTTGTTGCCATCGAACCACACGCGGTTGCCCAGGCTCATGCCCGCACCCACAAAGCCGAAGTCGATTGTGAGGTCACTGTTGCCATCGGTCTCGCCGAAGCGACCGCGCTTGTTCGGGCCGTCGCCATTGGTGGGGTTATCGCCCGCACCGACGCCAATATCGCTGCTCAGGTCGCCTTCGTTGATTGGCTGCTTTTGCGGATTGGGCAGGTTATTATAGCTGACAGCCAGTGTGATGGCCGTACTTGTGACGCCATCCAACTCGTTATCATCGCCGTTATCATTCAAATCGACGCCCAGCGCGTTGTTGGTCGTGGTGCTCTCACGCCCATTGAGCGGCTGACCTGCACCAAAATTGCTCAACGGGATATGGACAAAGTAGCTGCCGGGTGGCAGATTGTCGAACAGGTAGTAGCCCGTCGCGTCGGTTGTGTCGAACTTGACGAACGTATCGGCTGCGGTGAAGGTGCTGTCGCCATTGTCGCGATACAGTTCCACGCGCACACCCGCGATTCCTGCTTCTGTCAGCACATCGATCAGGCCGTTGCCATTGGCATCAAACCAAACGCGGTTGCCGACACTGAGCGGACGGTAGAAGCCGAAATCAACGGTGAGGTTGCTATCGCTATCAATTTCGCCGTGTGTGCCGCGTGATTGACCGACTGGCCCATCCAGAGGATTACCGCTGAGACCCTGCGTAATCGTGCCTGTGGTATTGTCTTCATCGTTCGCGCCCACGCCGCCAATCGGCTCATCGTTCTTGGTGAGGCGGAACAGCGGGCTGACAATGCCGCCCAGATCCGGTGTCAGATCATTGATGCCATTGTCATCATTGTCGGTGCTGGGCAGATCGGTGCTGGGCGCTGCGAAATCGCCTACGGCCTCCAGCGTGCTGCTGTACCAGTCAAACAGCGGCTGCGCGATCCCCGCGACCACGCGGAAGTTGACCTGATCGATCCAGACGAAGTAGTTGCCCGATGGCAGATTGTCAAACAGGTAGTAGCCGTTGGCATCGGTGTTTTTGGCGTTAACGACGATATCCGTTCCTGCATTAAACACATTATCGCCACCATCTCGATACAGCACGACGCGCACGCCGGGAATGCCCGGCTGATCGCCTGCGAGCAGGGGATTGGCGTCGTCGCCTGGGGTGATCGTGCCGCTGTTGTCGATATCGGCCCACACGCGGTTGCCGATGCTGAACACCGGGCCGACGAAGCCCATATCAGCGGTGAGATTGCTGTTATCGTCGGATTCGTTGTTGCGGCCACGATGATTTGGGCCATCGCCTGCTGTCGGGTTGTTGGTTGTGGCAACGCCCGTATCAAAGCTGTTATCGAACTCACCGCTTCCACCTACAACGGGTTCGCTGTCGCGGGCCAGGGTAAACGGCACGCTCACGACGCCGTTGAGTTCGGGGAAGTTTTCGTTGACGCCGACATCATTGCTGTCGAGGCGGTCATCACGGAATTGAGTGGGCGTCACACCCACTGGACTGCTGTTGTTCAGCGTTGCCAGCGGGTCGGTGGGGACATTATCCGCTGCCCCGATGAAGTTATCTTTGGGGATGAAGACGAAATATGTCCCTGGGATGAGGCCATCGAACAGGTAGTAGCCGCCGCCATCTGTCGTGTCGAAAGCGAGGAAGGTATCGCCTGCATTGAAGATGCCATCGCCGTTATCGAGATAGAGTTCGACGCGCACGCCCGCAATGCCGACTTCGCCTGCATCGAGGATGCCGTTGTTGTATCCGGCGACGCTGTTATCGAGCCAGATACGGTTGCCGATGCTCATGGCCTTGAAGAAACCGAAGTCAATCGTCAGATCGCTGTTGCGATCCAGTTCGCCAAAGCGCCCAATCGATCCCAGACCGTCGCCCGCTGTCTGGTTGTTGCCCAGGGTCGTGGTCGTGTCGAGGCTCGTGGGTTCAAGCGTTGGCCCATTCAAACCGAGCGGCCCATTGGGCGTCAGGTCAATCGAGGCGCTGATGACGCCGTAAGGGGCGGTGGCGAGATTGGCGGGATCGGCCTGATTGATGCCATTATCGTTCAGGTCGCCGTTGTTGCCAGCGGGCGTGATAAAGGCCCGTGCCGGATTCGGCCCAATGCTGCTGCCGTATTCTTCGAGGACAGCGGCGGCGGCGAAGTTGCCTGCATCTACCCCGACGATGTAGCGCTGCGGCGGCAGATTGTCGAACAGATAGTAGCCGCCCGGATCGGTATTATCGAAGCGCAGCCAGTCATCAGTGCGATTGCCCAGGACGCCCAGATCATCCGGTGTGCCGTCGTTATCGTTATCCAGATACAGGCTGACGCGCACGCCTGCCAGATTGGTGCGATCCCCTGCGTCAATCGTGCCGCTGTTATTGTCGTCAAACCAGACGCGGTTGCCGAGAGAGCGGGGCGGGGCGATGAAGCCAAAGTCGATGCTCACATCGCTGTCAAAATTGAGTTCCCCGAAGCGACCAATGCGATTTGTGCCGAACGCAAGGTTATTCGCAGCGTTGGAAGGCGCGATATCCGTCTCGCCTATCGATTCGACGTTGAGCGTGAGGACGATATCGCTGCTGAAAATGCCATTGGCGAGATAGGTGGGGCTGTCAACCCCGTTATCATCCGTATCCTGACCGTCATCGGCAGGCGCTGAGGCTTGATTGATATCCATGCTGCTGATGAGATTCGTCAGCGGCCCACCCGCAAAGTTTGACGGATCGATCTGCACGCGATAAAGGCCCGGCTGAAGCGCATCAAACAGGTAGTAGCCGACATCCGTCCCGCCGTTATTGTTGGTCGTGGTGGTGCGGAAGGGCGTCACGAGTTCGGCAGGGTCGATTATGTTGTTGTAGTTTGTATCGAAATACAGATTGACCGTGACGCCGCCAATGCCCGGTTCGACACCATCCATCAGGCCATTGTTGTACTGCGTGATGTCGGTGGACGGGCCAGCAATCGCGCCGCTGTCCAACCACACGCGGTTGCCGATGCTCATGGGCGGGATGAAGCCGAAGTCGATGGTGAGATTGGAGTTATCCGCACTCTGGTTCCAGCGACCATCCGAGGTGGGGCCATCCCAGCCCGTCGGGCCGAAATCATCTTCGGTGCCGTTGTTGGGGTTGGCCTGGCCGCTCAATTCCGTTTCGTTGGCCGGCTCGCTGTCCACCGCCAGCACGATCAGGCCGCTGCTCACACCCGTTGTGGTCGGATTAATGGCATTGACGCCGTTATCATCGCGGTCCGTCACAGGCGTGTTGAGGTTGCCCACAACCGTGCCGATCGTATCCTCAGTGCCTGTGGGGATGCTGCTGGAGTAGCCGAACAGCGCCCCCGGTGCGAGAGGCAGCGGGCCACCGCCATCCACATCGAATGCGGGGCCAAAGTTGCCCGATGGGATATGGACGAAGTAGTTGCCTGCGGGCAGTTGATCGAACAGGTAGAAGCCGTTGGCGTCGGTGACATCAAATGTGACGAGGGTATCCCCGGCGTCAAATACGCCACTGTTATCGTCGCGGTACAGCTCCACCCGCACATTGCCAATGCCCGCTTCGGCGGCATCCATGATGCCATTGTTAATCGTGCCCGTGCCGTTATCGCGGAACACACGATTGCCGATGCTCATCGGTTTGAAGAAGCCAAAATCGATAGTGAGATCACTGTTGCCATCGGTCTCGCCAAAGCGCCCGCGTGAGCCAGGGGTGGGGCCGTCCCAACTGGTCGGGCCGTTGGTGAAGGTATTGGGCGTCACATTGTCGCCGCTCAGATCCAGTTCACCTGTTGGCCCGCCGAGCGGATTGGCCGTGAGGTTAATGGAGGCCGACAGAATGCCGTTGGGGGAGAGGATGGCATCTGCTGGCAGCAGACGATCAATGCCGTTGTCATGACTGTCGCCGTTGCTGGCGGGGGGATTGGTGAAGGC
>DAOTUR010000660.1:0-4411 GCA_034436915.1 Anaerolineae bacterium | reverse complement strand
ACGATTAAACAGGCTGAGGGTCTAAGTCCGTGTCGTTCACACAAAACCGCTCTCTAACTTTGTCGAGGAAAACATTTCCCCGGAAACGGGTGCGGCTTGGGAGCGAGCCAGAGGTCACTCAAATCGCTCCCTCCCTTCGGGGACATCACTCTGACGGCGACAGCGATGAGAAAGGAAGGACGCCTTTCCCCACCGGGTTAAAACCCGGTGTCCCCAGGCGAACATTTTATGGATGGTTTGATTCAGGCATTTAAGAAAGCATCTATCAAGACATCCACCGATCTACGGACGATTGCGGCGCTGCCCGATATTCAAAAATTATCGCATCTGCCTCTGCCGGAGATCGAACGCATCACCGACGAGGTAGCGCGGGTTGTTCCAGCAGGCAATATCCCCGGCATTGTCTTGAGCGGCTTGGCACGCCTCGAAGGTCGGGCTGTGCCGGCGGCGGAATCACAGAAGCATCTTGGGGCGTTGTTTCAAGGGGTGCGGCAGCTTCTGGATAAAACGGTCTATGGCGCATTCTTCGCTGGCCCTGCCGCCGTTCTCTATGGCTATCAACAGCTTTTGCGGCTGGCGGGCAAAGATGTCAATGACGCCTTTCCTGATGGCACATGGCAGTTTTATCTGGAATTTGCCCTGCGCGAAGACAGCGCCCGCCACACCAACGAGACGCTCGGCTTTCATCAACAGATTGTGCAGCACCGCCTGACGCTGAGTGACGCCGATCTGCTGGCCTGTTGGATGATGACAGCAGCCTTCTTTTTAAAGCATCTGCCGCGTTTTCTCGCCAATGAATGGGGTGAACGGGTGCTGCTGCGTCTGATCGAAGATATCACAGACAAGCATACCCTCTACACGCAGTGGGAAGCGGTGCGCCCGTTTCAGCGCGGCCCGGATGCTGGACAGCAGGATTATCCAGCCTATCGACGGGCGCAGTTCGAGATTTTTCTCGCCCCACTTCTCAAAAAACTGAATGCCAAACAGAAGCAGCAGTTCCAGACACAACTGGCGGAGGCCGAGAAAACACTTCCCGCCTATCAGCGTCAGATGTCGTGGTTGGCCTTTCTTGAGCCTGATACTTACCAGGAAAAACGCAGCCCCTATCCATTGGAGGAGGCGCAGATCGGCATTATCTGGTTCGGGCGATATTATCTGATCCCCATAACAGCTTTGAACGATGCGGTCAACGCCCGCGCCCTGGCCCAGACGATCTTAAAGACTCAGACCGCCCAGCCGCCCGCTGCCCTGGATGATGTGCTTATCACTGTTAATCGAGGCCAGCATCCCGCACTGCGTAAACTCCTGGATGAGCCAACGCAGCGCGAGGTTGACGCCCTGCGGCGGGCCGCCATCCTCATCAACTGGGACAAACGCGATGCCCAACAGCCGCTCATGCTGCTGCGCCAGAGCAAACGTGGCATTGGCGATCATGCGCTCACGATCTTTCGCACTGAGAACAGCATTATCTTCGATCAATCGCACATCTTTTTTGATGGCATCTGGGGCGCATCGGTGGCTGAGATGATGACGAACGAGGCACTGGCATGGGCCAGCTATTTCGCGCAGGTGGCTGCCCCTCGCCCGGCCAAACTTCCCTACAGCCCGGCCCTGGCCGCATCGGACGCCGTTAAAACGAAGGCCAAAGCCAGCCCTCGTCCGATAGAGACGGGGGCTGAAAATATCACCGTGCGCCTCAATGCCCTGCTCAACTTGAGGACGCTGCTCAAGCAGCGCAGTGATCTGGTGCAGATCAAAGTCAACGATTTGCTCCTGCTGTATCGCGGCCTGCACGCGGTCAATTACGTGCCATCGCCGCTACTTCAGGCGCGTCTGACCAAGCTTGCCAGTGACAAACGTCCGTCGGCCCAGGCTGCACAGCGTTTGGTCACAGAAGAATGGGCGCGGCTCAAAAGTAAAAATCCGTCTCTGCTCATCCCGATTGATGCCAGTCGTAACAATCCGCATGAGCGCATTTTCCCGACTACTTTTCGCAATCCCCTCACCAATCTGGCGCAGATCCATGCTGATACGCTGGCAGCCCTGCGGACATATCGCGCCTCCTCCAAAAGCAGTCGATCCCCAGAATTTAAAATCTTCTACGAAGGCCAGGTCACATATTTACGCATGATGGCGGGTTTTGGCGAACTGCTCGCTCGCTACCGCGAAGTGGCGCTCACGGGCCAGAGCACTAGCACCGCCACAATTCGCGCTCTGGCAAATCTGCCACCCATGCTGCAAACTCTGCTCAATGCCATTCCAGGGCGCTTTGATGTGCTTAATGAGATCATCAAGGGCGAAGAAGTCTTCTCCAATATTGGGCGTGTCGCAAGTGGATCAAGTCTCAGTCGCTTTATGACGGCGAAAGATGATAATAACCAGAAGATGCTGGCCTGGGGTATCATCACGGATGATCGCGGCATGATGCATCTCAGCCTGCGCGATTTCCGCCCGCATGTGGAAGCACTGCATAAGCTGAATCTCGCGGATCTGGCGCAGCATATCACACAGGATTATCTCGATGCCTATGCCCAGGGTTTGAACCAGTATGTGGCCGAACTGCGTGAGATTGTCGTCGCCAGCCGCGATACCCAGACGACCCCCAAAGAGGCATGATCAGGGAGAAATAAGAGCAATTATGATTGAGACGAGAATATGCAGCCGGATTTAGTGGGAAAACGTTTGGGTAATTATCAAATCGAGCAGCCCCTGGGACGTGGAGGCATGGCGCTCGTCTACAAAGCGATGGATACAACCCTCAAGCGCCCTGCGGCGATTAAGGTCATTGCGCCTGATTTGACGAGTCAGGCGCGCTATCATGAGCGTTTTGAGCATGAAGCCCAGTCAATTGCGGCGCTTGATCATCCGAATATTGTGCCTGTCTATTACTTTGGCAAATCGCGGGCTTTGTATTATCTGGCAATGAAATTTATTGAGGGCGAGACGCTCGAAACGCTGATCACGCGCTATGCCAAGCAGGGTGAATTTCTCCCCACCGTCGATATCCTGCGGGTGATGGAGGGCGTGGCCGCTGCCCTGGATTACGCTCATACCAAAGGCGTCATTCACCGGGATGTCAAGCCGTCTAATATCATGCTTGACAGCAGCGGTCACCCCTATCTGACCGATTTTGGCCTGGCGCTCAATGTGCAGCAGGGGTCGATTGGCGAAATTTTTGGCACAGCCCATTATATCGCCCCGGAACAGGCCACAAGCTCTTCCAGCGCTGTGCCGCAGAGTGATCTCTATAGTCTGGGCGTTATCCTGTATGAGCTGTTTACGGGCGTCGTCCCCTTCGATGATCCGAGTCCGATGGCGATTGCGCTTCATCATATCACGCAGGCTCCCCCGTCTCCGCGTGCGCTCAATTCCCAGTTGGCTCCGGCTGTTGAGCAGGTCATCCTGAAGGCGCTGGAGAAGCAGCCCGAAGCCCGCTATCAATCTGGTGCGAAGCTGGTTACGGCTTTGCGTGGGGCGCTCCGCAGCACAACACGCCTCTCTCCCGAATCGCCTGTTCTGCCGCTTCTGCCTCCTGGTATGAAAGTTCCTCCGCCACGCCATATCTCGGATCGTCCTGTGGCGAAAGAAGTGCAGACACTTCTTCAACAGCGTGTTAAACCAAAGCCTCCTGCCCCCCCGACAGGCAGCAGTCAGCCTGCGCTGCCTAAAACGCCTGCTCAACTGCTGGCAGTTCCAAAAGTTGCTGTCCCTGAGTCGGATAAGGTTATGCCACGTCCTCGGCGCAGGCCGAGGCTTATACTCCTTTTTCTATTGGCTCTTCTCATGGGGGGCGCTGCGTTTGTGGTACTTTCGCAAACAGCCAATACGACGGGTGTTCCGCTGGCATTGGTCGCATCGACGCCAGCAAAAGAGGGGCTGACAGTGCGTTTTCTCTATGATGCGAATTCGTTCTGGTGGTTCAATGAGACGCCACGACAGCTTCAGACAGACAAACTAAGCCTCATGCGGGCCGATGAAAGTGCCAAATTCCTGGGCCGACGTTGGTCAGCGATCTATAATCGGTTGGATGCGAAGAGTTGTATGCGTCTGTCAGATCGCGATGCGATTTCGTATATGCCGCGTCCCGATGGATGTGTGCGCGTTAATGCCGATATTGTGACCAATACGGGCGAAATCTTCTGGGCGGGGAATGGCGAATTTTATGTCTACTGGGAGGGCAAGCGCGTTGGTGTCTGTACCAACAGTGTCGGCGAGTGTGTGGTTGTCCTTCCTATATCATGATTCATCGAATCGGCGTGCGAGACCCCTGCCTTGAGGCATGGGGAGGGAGAGCGCCTTGTCCTTTCTGGTAGGTATAGCCGTCAGAGTGCTTTCCCCGAAGGGAGGGAGCGATTTGAGTGACCGCTGGCTCGCTCCGAGCCGTTTCCGTTTTCACGGATAATGTTCACCT
>DAOTUR010000659.1:0-12302 GCA_034436915.1 Anaerolineae bacterium | reverse complement strand
AGGTGAACATTATCCGTGAAAACGGAAACGGCTCGGAGCGAGCCAGCGGTCACTCAAATCGCTCCCTCCCTTCGGGGAAAGCACTCTGACGGCTATCCCTACCAGAAAAGACAAGGCGCACTCCCTCCCCATGCCTAAAGGCAGGGGTCTCGCGCGCCGATTCGATGATACAAACGCTCGTCCTGTTCGCAGGGCGGGCGTTTGTATTTGCGACTCAATTATACTGAGGGTGGGGCATAAAACGTTTCGATCTATTGTCAATTGTCTTGGCATTATGAATGCGTTGATCAGCGGGTCAATTTTAAATGGGGATAGTCGTAGGGGCGCGAGCGTAGCCACTGAAGGTCTGCATCGCGCCCCTACAAAAACGCTTCGGGCCGTTTGACTGACCTCAGCGCTTTATGCCTCACCCTCAATTATACTCGCTGCATCTCGATCATCTGCCAATTGGTCTTTGTGTTCTTCGTGTGTTTGTGGTTCAATTCTAGTCCTGAACACAGGACTAGGGAAGCATTTTAACGATGACTCAAGCTTACCTCCAAACCCACAGTACCAATGTCCCCAATGAGCGCGGTTATTTCGGCGAGTTTGGCGGGCGCTTCGTCCCCGAAACCATCGTGCCCGCGCTGGATGAACTCACCGCCGCTTATGACGAGGCCATGCACGATGCCGCGTTTCAGGCGGAACTCGCCTATTTGCAGCGCACCTATACGGGCCGCCCGACGCCTGTCACCCATGCCAAACGCCTGTCGGAGCAGTTGGGCGGCGCACAGATTTACCTCAAGCGCGAAGACCTGGCGCATACCGGGGCGCACAAAATCAACAACGCGCTCGGTCAGGCGCTGCTGGCAAAGCGCATGGGCAAAAAGCGCGTCATTGCTGAGACGGGCGCGGGACAGCATGGCGTTGCCTCGGCCACCGCGTCGGCGCTGCTCGGCCTGGAATGCCATGTGTATATGGGCAGCGTCGATATGGCGCGGCAGCATCCTAACGTCGTCCGCATGAAATTGATGGGCGCAGAATTGATCCCGGTTGACAGCGGCAGCAAGACGCTCAAAGATGCCATCAATGAGGCCATGCGCGATTGGGTGACGAATGTCCGCACGACCTTCTATATGCTGGGGTCGGCGCTTGGCCCACACCCGTATCCGATGATGGTGCGCGATTTTCAGAGCGTGATCGGCACCGAAGCCAAAGCGCAAATCGTCGAGATGGCGGGGCGGCTGCCCGATGTGTGTATCGCCTGTGTTGGCGGCGGCAGCAATGCCATTGGCCTGTTCCATGCCTTCCGCGATGATGACAACGTTGATCTGATCGGCGTGGAGGCGGGCGGCGAGGGTGTTGCGACGGATAAACACGCGGCCCGCTTTGGCGATCTCAGTGTCAGCCGCCCCGGTGTGCTGCACGGCACGCGCTCGTATGTGATGCAAAATGAAGATGGACAGGTGCGCGAGACACACAGCGTCAGCGCCGGGCTGGATTATCCGTCCATCGGGCCGGAACATGCCTATCTGCGGGCGCTGGAACGGGCGTTTTATACCAGCGCCACCGATGAAGAGGCGCTCGTGGCCTTTCGCCGCCTGAGCGAGACCGAGGGCATTATCCCCGCGCTGGAAAGCTCGCACGCGGTGGCCGAAGCGATGAAGCGTGCGCCGACCATGTCCAAAGATTCGGTGATCCTCATCAATCTCAGCGGGCGCGGCGACAAAGACCTCGATACGGTCATCGGGCTGCTGGGCGATACATTATAAAAAGCCAAACCTCTCTCCCCACTTCGTAGGGAGAGAGCCAAGTTCCCTCCTTGCGAAGCGGGGAGGGCCAGGGAGGGGTTGCTTGCGAAGCGGGGTGAGGGGTTAAAAAGGGATACTCTATGAAACTTACACGCTGGCTGAAACGGGTGGCGCTGATTGCGGCGCTTGTGCCTGCGGCGGGCTATCTGTATGAGCAGTTGGCGGCGCGGCGGGCCAGAAAAGGGGCGCTGCCATTTGGCGATTCCCTGACCGTGAACGGGCGGCGCGTGTATGTGCTGCGCGAGGGTCAGGATCAAGCAGCCCCGACGGTGGTATTTCTAGCCGGGGCGGGATCGCTGGCCGTGACGTGGTTGAGCATCATGTCGTTTGTGCGCGATTTTGCTCCCACCATCGCCTATGATCGTCCGGGCCTGGGCTGGAGTGATCCGATTCCCGGCTCACGTCCGCCGCACACCATCGCCGTAGAACTGCGCCAACTGCTCGATGCATCGGGCCTGCCGAAACCGTACATTCTCGTTGGGCATTCGCTGGGCGGGCTGCACGCGCTGGCCTTTGCTGATTTGTATCCGCACGAGGTGGTCGGGCTGGTACTGGTCGATTCGTCGCACCCCAAGATGCACCTCCGCAGCGAGATTGATTGGGCAGCGGAGCAGGCCGGCCTCAAGCGGATGCGCCGCAATGCCCGCTGGGGCTGGTGGCGGGTGCGGGCCGGACTGCCGGGCGGCAACTTTGCCGTGCTGCCGCGACAGGTGCGAACGGCCCTGCGCGATATTGGGCCGAGCGGCGCGGAGACGATTCATCGTGAGGTGGCGAGCATCTTCAAGGGCCTTGATCTGACGCATTGGCCCGACCTGCCGACTATCGTGTTAACGCGCACGCCTGCCCCGTATCCCAGTTCGCGGGCGTGGCAGGAGCTGCAAGCCGATTTCGCCCGACGCTTCCCACGCAGCCAGCACCGTATTCTCTCGAACGCCGGGCATGGCATCCCGCATGATGCGCCGCGAGAGGTCATTGCGGCGGTACGCGAATTGGTGGAGATGTCTAGAACAACGTAAGGGCGCGATGGATCGCGCCCACCATGATTTTGGAGATAAGATATGACGACAACACCCACGCAGGGCCTGACCGCCCTGCACGATTTGTTTGCCCGCACCCATGCCGATCATCGTGCCGCCTTTATGCCGTACTGGTCGATTGGCTATCCCACCTACGACGACTCGCTCCAGATGATTGAAAAACTGGCGGCTCTGGGTGCGGATGCCTTCGAGATTGGCGTGCCGTTCAGCGATCCGATTGCCGATGGCCGCGTCGTCCAGGCCACGACGCAAAAGGCGCTCGAAAACGGCGTGACCGTCGCCAAATGCCTGGAGGCCGTTCGCACACTGCGTTCACGCGGCCTGACGCAGCCGATGATGCTGATGAGCTATCTCAATCCGCTGCTGGCGTATGGCCCAGAGCGCTTTGTGCTGGCCGCCAAAGATGCGGGCGCGGATGGCCTCATCGTCCCCGATCTGCCGCCCGAAGAAGCCCATCTGTTTGCGGCGGCGTGTGAGGAGACGGGGTTGGCGCTGGTCTCCTTCCTCGCACTGACCAGCCGTCCGCAGCGCATCCTCGATGTGGCACAGGTGGCGACGGGCTTTATCTATATGGTGGCGCAAGTGGGCATCACGGGCGCACGCGAATCGCTCAGTGACGAGCTGCCGGACTTCATTGCCCGTGTGCGCGAGGCGACAACGACGCCGCTCGTGTTGGGCGTCGGCATCAGCAAGCCGGCCCATGTGACGCAGATCAAGCAGCAGGTGGACGGCTTCATTGTGGGGAGTGGGCTACTGCTGGCGATGCAAAGCGCCGCCGACACCGATACAGGCATGGCCGATGTGAGCACACTGGCCGCTTCGTTGATCGCGGCGCTGCACGCATAAATCCCAACCCCTCCCTGGCCCTCCCCACTTCGTAGGGAGGGGTTAAACTCCCTACAATGACTTATGGCAAAGGAAAAACATGCTCTCCCCTGACATTGTGGAAGCCGCGTTGCGTCCCTGGATGGAACAGCACACCGAACTGCTCGGCGCGTTGGTGATTGATCTGGGTGAGCAGACGGTGATTGCCGCGCTGCTGCCGCCCGGCATGGACGCCGCCAAAATCGCTGGCCCGATCTATAAGGCGTGGCGCGTGCGCGAGGAGTTGTTTTCTCTGGTGGAGAACAATGGCCGCGATATGCTGTTCTGGGGCGATCATTTTGCCTACGCGCTTCGCACCTCGGAGACGGAAACGCTGCTCATGGCGGCGCTGATGAGCCTGCCCGCGCCACTCGGCCCGCTGCTAGGGGAGATGGGCGAGGTGCTGCATGGGCTGGCGCATCAGGGGTTGCCATCGGCTGTATGGGCTGGCGCATCAGACATAAAATAAGTCTGTAGGGGAGGGAAAGCATGATAAATGATGATGTATTCTCACGGCTCCTGATGGCAATCCCCTTTTTGCAGATGGCATCCCCGCAGTTCATCCAGGCTGTTCAGCAGAATACCTTTCTGGCACGAATGTCGGTGGGGCAGGATGTGTTGATCGAAGGGCAGGATGTGGATGACATTGCGATTCTGTTATCGGGCGTTGTTCGCGTCTATAAAATTGGTCAAACGGGCCGCGAAATCACGCTGTATCGCTTTGGTGTCGGTGAATCGTGCATTTTGACAGCCAATGCTCTTATCGCGCATCAGGCGTTTTCTGCGATTGCCACTGTTGAGAAAGACGCTGAGGCCGTCATGATTCCCGCTGACGTCTTTCGAGATTGGCTGCATCGCTATGACCTCTGGCGGGGCTTCATCTTTGGACTCCTCTCACAGCGCTTGGCCGATATGATGGCTGTGATTGATGAGGTGGCCTTTCAGCGTATGGATTTGCGAGTGGCGAGGTTGTTGTTTGAACGCAGTCAGAAACAGTCCATCATCGTGATGACGCATCAGGAAATGGCGGCTGAACTGGGCAGTTCTCGTGAGGTGATGAGTCGGATTCTGGAAAATTTTGCGCGTCAGGGCTTGATACAAATACGGCGCGGCGTTATTGAAATTCTTGACCTCTCTCTTCTAAAAGCCTACCTGCTTGGGTGACTTTGTCACAGACACCACCTCTCGTTTTTTCTATAGTGATTGTATGGATCGACGAGAGAGGACATTGAAATGAAAACCTTGATTCACTTTATGGCGTCATCGGCGGGGCGTATAGTGCGTATTGCTGCGGGCGTAGCGCTGATTGCTCTGGGACTGCTTGTCATGAAAGACACGGGGGGCATCATTGTTGCTGTTGTGGGCCTGCTGCCGCTGTTGGCCGGGATATTCGATTTTTGTGTCTTTGCGCCGCTGGCTGGATTTCCGCTTTCGGGTCGAAAAATTCGTTCACTCCAATAATATGCTCAAATGGGGCGCAGGTCGTTCTGCGCCCCACAAGCAAGATTATACCGTTTCCTGAACCATATGCAGCCCGGTGGCTCCATCAGGCCGCACATCCTCGACATCTTCAATCTGCGGCGTGCCATCGGTCTCGATGCAGCGCACCATCATGGTATGGATGCCCGCCGTATACGGCCAGTCATAGCGCCAGATGTTCCAAGCGCGATCCGACATGCGCGTCCGCAGATCCGCTGTCACCCACTCACTGCCATCAATCTTGACCTGAACCTCTTTGATGCCGCGTGTGCCGGCCCAGGCCATGCCGCCAATCGGCACGAACTTCTTGCCATCCTTCTCATAGATCGCATTCACCGCCACTGTATCGATGACGCTGGTGGCGCGCACAATCGCCTCGCGTGACCAGCCGCGCCGCACCCAGTAGCCATCACCTAATTCATCGACAACTTCAATTTTACTAATCCATTTCGGCTGCTTCATGCCGTAATGATTCGGGATGTGGATTCGCAGCGGAAAGCCGTTGCGCTGTGGCAGCGGTTTGTCATCGAAGGCGTAGGTGAGCATGATGCGCTCGTCCTGGCGGATCAAATCGAGATCGACATACTCATCAAAGCTGTCTGCACCCGTAATCCTGAGGGCGCGGGCGGATGCGCCGGGCTTGAGGATATCGAGGATCTTCTGGAACGACACGCCCGTCCATTTGGTCGTACTGATCAGGCTGCCACCGACGCGGTTGGAGATGCACGACATGGTGATAAAGTCGCTGCGTGAGGGCATGGCGCGAATCTCATCCATCGTCCACGACACCTCATTCGCCACGCTGCCGGAGATGTTGAGCTTGAAGGTCGCCTCATCAAATTCGGGCAGCGAACTACTCAGAATATCGATGCGGTAATGATCGGCCAAAGGCGTATATTCCAGGCGTGTACCGGGGGCAGCGACGAGCGGATCGCTGGCATTGGGCAGCGCATTGCCCTGTCCATCTTTGAGCGCGGCCACCGCTGTGCCGGGGGTATCGGGCGTGCGCGGCAGCGGGGCTTCCTGCGCGGTGCTGCTGGTCTTGAGGAATTCAGCCAGACCCGCGCCGACGACGGTGATGGCCGCTGCACTGCCGCCGAGCGAAATCAGGAAGCGGCGGCGATCCAGCGGGGCGACAGTGGCCGCAGCCGGAGCATCGGCTTTCACTTTTTCGTCTGCGCCGTTCAAGCTGTTATAGGCCCAACTGAGCGCCACACCCCAACCCACGAAAGCCAGCACCAGCCATGCAAAACGCACAATGGGTGTCATGGTGTTCAGGCTGACGGCAAAGCCCATCGCCATCAGGGGCAGCGCTGTGATCACGCCTGCGACAATACCGGGGATGTAATCGCGCTGCGGGCGGCGAATGCGATTCATCAGGACGAAGAACAACCCCGACGCCACAATGCCAATGCCCAGGAACATCAATATGGCGAGGGTGCGCTCTGAGGTCTTTGCCGCAGAATCGAGCGTGCCGCCGAAGCCGAAGCTGATGAGCGTGTTGACGATGGTATCAATGCCGAAGGTAACGAGCGGGCCGGGCAAATTGCGTCCCACCCAATCGAACATATCGAAGGGCAAAAAAGGCAGGCCTGCCAGCACCTGACCGATGAACAGCAGGGCCATCAGCGGCAGTGTGATGCATAAGCCGACCAGCGCTCCCCATAAAATTCCTGGCTCACGACGTGTTTCCATAAAAATTGAGACCTCTCGCTTCACAAGATAATGATGGTGTCATAGGGCGTCCTGCTTTGATCGTGACGCAAAAACATTTCCAGTCGCTTAACGCAGCCCTTCTCCGCTATACTCTACATAACTTGGCTGATGGTGGGATGAGGGGGAGAGAATATGATTGTCGTCGATGCACATCAGGACATCGCCTACAATGCGCTGGGCTTTGGGCGGGATTATCGCCAACCCGTGCTGCTGACCCGCGCCCATGAGAATAAGCCCCTGGCACAGGCCGCGACGCTGGCCCTGCCCGACGCGCTCTTAGGGCGTGTGGCGGTGGCGTTTGCCACGCTGTTCGTTGAGCCGCGCTCCAAGAGCAGTCTGCCCGATATGCCGATGATGGATTTGACCTATGGCGACGCGCAGGAGGCCAATCGCAAGGCCATCCAGCAGACCGATTATTACCAGCGCCTCGCTGATGAAGACAAACGCATCCGCCTCGTCCGCACCGTGAAAGACCTGGATAGCGTGCTGGAGACGTGGCAGCCGGAGCGCTCCATCGGCCAGCGCCAGCAGGGGCTTGTCATCCTCATGGAAGGGGCTGACCCGATCCTGGAACCCAAAGAATTTGAAGCGTGGTATGAGCGCGGCGTTCGCATCGTCGGCCCGGCCTGGACGGGGACACGCTATTCAGGCGGCACAAATGCCCCTGGCGGCCTAACCTCGGAGGGACGGCGCTTGCTGGAGGTCATGTCCAGCTTCAATGTGCTGCTCGATCTGTCGCATATGGCAGAGCAGGCATTTTATGAGGCGCTCGATGCGTATCCCGGCACGATCATCGCCAGCCACAGCAACCCGCGCAAATTCCGCAACACGGATCGTCATCTGTCGGATGCAATGATTCGCCGTCTGGCCGAGCGCGATGGCGTCATGGGCGTGGTGCTGTTCAACCGCTTTCTGGCCGAGAGCTGGACGCCGGGCGATGCCAAATCCAGCGTCAAGCTGAGTGTGGCCGCCGATGTGATTGACCATGTGTGCCAGATCACGGGCAACACCCGACACATCGGCATTGGCAGCGATCTGGATGGCGGCTTTGGCTGGGGCGCTGTGCCGGATGAACTCGACAGCGTGATGGATCTGCTGCAAATCGCGGGCCACCTGGAAGAGCGCGGCTACGCGGTATCAGATGTAGAAGCCATCATGGGCGGCAATATGCTGCGCCAGATTCGGGCGTGTTTGCCGTAAATTTTAATCATGATGAGGGGATGTCCTATTCCCGTGATCAAACAATGATTTGAAGGCCCTTACATTTTATGGCACGATTTGGGCAGGTTGGAATTGCGCTGGCCGCACTGGGCGGGGTGCTCGCCTTGATGGGCTTATTCCCTGGCATGACGGGCGTTGAACCGACGCTCGGCATGGGCGTGGTGCAGGTATTTATGATCCTGGTGGGCTACGGCCTCATCATCCTGGGCGGCGTGATCTATGTCAAATTCACCTTCTACGCAGGCGTGAAGGTCAATCTGGTGCAGCAAATTGGCCTGCGCCTGGGCATGACCGGCCTGCTGTTTGCCAGTCTCTCCGGCATGGCGGATATTTTTGGCTTCGGCTCACATCTGCGCGGGCCAGGCAGCGATATTTATCTGGGCTATCTGCAAGCCTTTGGTATGATCGCCAGCTTCATGGTCTCAGGCTTTGGCGTGCTGCTGTATGCAATGGCCGGACGAGATCGCATTCAGTTGGATGCACCGGAGCCGCTTCCCTTCTCACAGCGCACCGCCACAACCGAGATCAAGGCGGTCACACCCACACCTGAAACGCCCAAAGCACCATAACTCGCAAAGAGACGCCCGATGCTGTCCTCTCCTCTCGACCCCTACATGACGACACTGCTCGATGATCTTCTGTCGCAGATGCAAACCTGCCTCGGTGACACGCTGATCGGCCTGTATCTCTACGGCTCTCTCGTCACGGGCGATTTTGACACCGAGTCAAGTGATATCGATCTGGCAGCGGCGCTCACAGATGATCTTGACGCGGCACAGTTCGCCGCCTTGAACGCGATGCAGGATGATTTCGTGCGGACGAATACAGCCTGGGAGCATCGCATTGAGATCGCGTATGTGTCGCGCCATGCCCTCAAGACCTTCAAGACCCAGACGCACAAGATGGGCATCATCAGCCCTGGGGAGCCGTTTCACATCATCGACGCAGGCATTGACTGGCTGATGAACTGGTATATCGTCCAGGCAAGAGGCGTGACGCTGTTTGGCCCGCCCGCGCACACGCTCATCGATCCCATCTCAAATCGGGAGTATGTTCAGGCGGTGAAGGGCTATGTCGAGCTGTGGCAGCAGCGCATCGGCCATCTCCATTCTCGCCCCTCACAAGCCTATGCCATCCTGACGCTGTGTCGCGCCCTCTATACTGTCACAACAGGTGGCTACACATCAAAAAAGCAGGCGGCGGCATGGGCAGCGCAAGAACTGCCAGACTGGGCCGCCCCGATTCAGGACGCGCTTGTGTGGCGGCACAATTGGCGTGATGAGACTGTCGATCACGCGGCCACGCTGCCCGATACACAGCGCTTCGTGTCCATGATGATTGATAAAATCCTCCTTTAGCCTATACGTATTCACACATTGATTGAGATTGTGCAATGCCCCTCACCCTTGACCAGCAAAATGCCTATCGCGCCCGCTATGCTCAGACACATCCCACTTGGCAGCCCGCCACCAGCGTCTATGAGCAGACGATTCGCCAGCATTGGACACCCGATCATACGCTGCTCGATCTAGGCTGTGGGCGCGGCGGCGTGGTGGAGCAGATCATCGATTTGAAAGGGCAGCGCGTAGGCGTTGATCCCGATTGGGCCTCGCTTGCAGAGCATCGTTTGCCCATGCTGCCGCGTGCCGCCGCCACTGCCGATCAACTGCCCTTTGCCGATGCCTCGTTTCGCATGGTGATTGCGGCGTGGGTGTTGGAGCATCTGCCACAGCCCGCCCGCACCTTTGCCGAGATCAGCCGTGTGATGCAGCCGAACGGCGTGTGCATCGTCATGACGCCCAATCGCAGCAGCCCGATTGCGCTGCTGAATCGCACGCTCAAGCCGATGCAGCAGACGCTCGTCCCGCTGTTGTATGGCCGCGCCGAGGCGGATACGTTTCCTGTGGTCTATCGCGCCAACACGCCGCATGACCTGGCGGCGCTGGCGCAGGGAGCCGGGCTAACGCTGGAAGCATGTGCTCTCATCCCCGACCCGACCTATCTGGCCTTCAATGCGCCGTTGTATCACCTGAGCGCGTGGCTGACGGATCATCTGCCGCCGCGATGGGCGGTGCATCTGGTGGGGGTGCTGCGGAAACGTTGATCTTTTTCGGACAGCAGGAAAACGATTCGCTGCCATTATCCCGCGTTTAACAGCCTTACCCCGCAGTCTTAACCTGTTATTGCCACAATTTTGATGAAGCCTGGGCATAATGACGTTGTACTGTGAAAACGGTACACCTGACATCGAGACAATTCCCGCAGCAACACACCCTGATACAGGGATTGCGCTGCCGAAAACACCACGCACTCTTCACCACACCTTATATGAGAGGCGCTGCCACCCAGTGCCTCTTTTTTTACCTTGAGATTATGAGAATTTGAAATAAAATGTAATTTTTAAGGATTGTATGCAATAATATTCAAAGGGGTTTAACTTCTGATCTATAGTTGTCCGCTTGAATACGGGGAGTTCAGGGTTTGGAATGAAAGATATGATATCGCTTTCTCTTTATGCTTCGATTGAAAATCGCTACCGCCATCTGCACGCCATTCGCACACGCGCAGGTATGAATGCCATCAGCCACCAGATTGAGCAGCAGGTGCTGGCCCATCACATGCCTGTCGATTTTTATGCAGGCTTTCAACGCTTCTCAAATTTTCCTCATCAACGGCCTGTCTATCATCAATTGGGGTCGGTGTGTCATCATGTGTCTATCTTTGGCGTGGCGGATGCGCCTCTGCCTGCGCTTGTGGGCGTGGAATTTGTTGAACTGCTGCCTGAGATGCCGCTGGTGCAGGAGTGGTTTTTGCTGGTCGATACGCCTGAGTTCTGGACGCTGTTGAGCACGCGGGAAATCCCAGGAACGGATCCGAACAGCGGAGAGCGGCGCTTCGATGGCTTGTGGACGTTTGATGCACCTGTCGTTGAATCGGCCTCACAGTTGTTGATGGAGGCATTGGGGCAGACTTATACGCCGATTCGACAGCGATATCCCGCGCTGCAAGACCAGAATGTGTCGGAACTGATGCAGCGCCTCAGTCCTGATCTGGAGAGAGATCTTCAACGATGTGAAGCGGCACAAAACTGATCATGGTCTCACATGGAGCACAGGTTCTTATCGAAAATTGAGTACAATTAAGCTAACTCAGGCGATTGTTTGGTAGTACATATCAGACCGTGTAAGCGTATGTCAGATACATTGATGGAGTCTCACCCATGAATCTCTCTCTTTATGATGCTGTGATCTCCGGGTTCCAGATCAAACGTATTATTCACAGCGTGCCCCTCATGAATACCATCAGCCACCAGATTGAAGGGCAAATCCTCAAAAATGAGATGCCTGTTGACCTCTATGCCGGATTTCAGCGCTTGTCATGCTTTGAGCCGCAGCAGGCGACCTATAGCAAGCTGGATCAGGTGTGTAACTCGGTAACGGTTTTTGGCATTGCCGATGTTGAGCCACCGCCCTTCCCCAACACCACCTTCACAGCCCTTGAAGCCGACTCGACCCTCGCCAAAGAGTGGTTTATCGTGGTGGATACGGCAGAGTTCTGGACGGTGTTGAGCACACAGGAATTCTCGCCTGATCCGATCACGGGGCTGCGCCGTTTTGAAGGCGTCTGGACATTTGATGCGGTGGTGGTGGCGCGGGCCTCGCGCTATTTGCGCCACATCCTGGGACGCCCGGCCTATACGATCACGCGCCGCCAGGAAGCCTTGCAGGAGCGGCGTATCGCCGAGATGCGGGCGCTCATGCTGGAGCAGATGAAGCGCAAGGGATCGCCGCTGACGCAGGAGTATCTTGATACGAAGGCATTCCCAGGCGTGCGCTAATCCCATAACAACTTTAAATTGTAGGGCGCAGCGTGCTGCATAGGCATTAAGCTAAGGGGAAAATGCTATTTGTCGCCCGATCAGCGTCTGTTTTGCTTCGCGGACGCTGAAGGTTAAAGCCCTCAGCTATGGGATTTGAAAGACAATGACCTCATTTATGCCTGTTTTAGAAACCGTTTGATAATGCGGAACGTAATGGATTTACCGTATTAAACGCATGTTTTGGAGAGCGTTTTCCGTAGGGGCACGATGCATCGTGCCCCATATACACCAACTTAAGGATTTTGAGCCATGTCAATAACCGTCCCATCCGCCTCATGACATGGCAAAATCGCTTGCGCCAGGGACTGAAAGTCC
>DAOTUR010000658.1:0-3134 GCA_034436915.1 Anaerolineae bacterium | reverse complement strand
CCTGCCTTGCCTGTTGCGGGACTGAAAGTCCCGCTCAAACCATCTTTTTGGGCGTGTTTCGGCGGGGTTTTCAACCCCGCAACACGGGAGACAGGGACTTTCAGTCCCTGGCGCAAGCGATTTTGCCGCGTGATAAGGACGCACACTTTGGCCCACAATGAGCGCAAAATCCTTAAGTTGGTACATATGGGACACGGCGTGCCGTGTCCCTACAAGGGTGTTTTCTCTCCCTCTCCATGCAGTGGGGAGGGTCGGGGAGGGGTAAAAAAATAACCCTCACGTAGGTGAGGGTTAAGCTGCAATTCAGGAGACAGAAGGTGTTTTACGGTGTCAAAGGATCTCTCAGGAGAGATGGCTTCTCACAGGACAGCGTGTTTGTGATGAAGAGAGCGATATGCCGCCGAGATGTGTCGAAGTCTGACTTTGTACCCTCAGTATAACTTGTATAAATCATCTGACTTATCCTCTATTCCTCTGAATTAAGTCGATCTTTGTTTGTGTAAAATGACGAATCGCCTCTTTTCGACCATATCCTGATCTCTTGTAAATCGCTCTTTTTTTGCAGGACTTATTGAATTGCATATATTCGTCTATGGGCTTTGGTGATAACTGCTAACGAGGCTGTTCTTTCAGGCTGAGAGGGAGTGGTCTTTTCGGATTACAACTGGACGCCTGTGCAAATAAGCGCCATCATGGGGCGCATATGAGCCGATATCGCCTAACCCAGACCGGACACATGAGAACATACCTCAAAACACATGGCAGACTTTTCCTGATCGTGGCGCTTGTGGTGCTGCTGGCGCTGCCTGTGCTCACCTACCCCATGTGGCGCGATCACGGTATGTACGGCAACATCGCCGCCGCCATCCTGCGCGGTGAAACGCCCTACATCAACATGTGGGATCAAAAGCCACCCATGATTTACTATCTGTATGCTGCCGCGATAGCCGTGATCGGCCAGACGACAGCCGCCCCGCGTGCGCTTGATTTTGTCGGCTTTGTGCTGGCGGCCCCGGCGCTGTATGTGCTCGCCACCCGCATCGGGCGGGATCGGCGCGTCGGTGTGTGGGCGGTCTTCACCTACGGCGTGTTTTACTTCACCGAGACGTATGCCAGCCTGTCACAGAGCGATTCGCTCGTCACCGTGCCGATGATTTATGCCGCCCTCTGCACCCGTCTCGCCTCAGATGCACACGGGCGAAAGGCGCTGCTGTGGGCGCTGGCGGCGGGAGCCGTGTGCGGGCTGGTGATCTGGTTCAAGCATTATTATGCTTTCTTCATCGCGGCGCTGGTGATTGAGCATCTGTGGCGGCGGCGTGGCACATGGCGCACACAAGCCCTTCTCGCAGAAGTGATCGCGTTCCTGGTAGGCGGCCTGCTCACGGCGGGCAGCCTGCTGGCCTATTTCTGGAGCAAAGGCATGGTGCAGGAGATGGTCATCATCTCGCAGAGCACCGCCGCCTATAACGCTCAGGGCTACGATTGGCCTGAATTTATCGCCTCCATGAGCAATTATGTGTCATTTCGTCTGTCGCATTGGGGCGCAATGCTGGCGCTGATTGCCCTCTGGCCGCTCTTGAGACGCCGCAGCCCGCCAGACACGCCGCACCCTGAACCGATAGAAAGTATCAATGGCTGGCGGCTCATAATCTTATGGCTGATTTCGGGATTCACGTTTATGCTGATTCAGGCCAAAGGATTCGATACGCACTGGCTGCCGATGCTGCCTGCGCTGGCGATCCTGGCGGCGGCAAGCGTTGTGATGGGCGCGGATCGATTGGCGCGTCGCTCACACAGGAGCGCAGGCCGCCGTGTCTGGCATTATGCGACAGCATCGCGCCTGTGGCAGATGAGTCTTGGGCTGCTGTTCGTTGCTATAGTATTAAATAGCACCTGGGGACGGGCCTTGCCCTCTATACTTGGAGCCGAAAATGAGGTAGAATACTTTGCACGCTTCCGAGAAGGTGGTGACGTGCGACCCGCACATTCACTACAACTCGTCCAATACCTTCAACAGCGCGTTGTCCCTGGTAATACGATTTACATCTGGGGATTTCGTCCCGAAGTCGCCTATATGGGCGGCTGGCGTCCGTCAACCCGCTATCAAGCGCAGTTTCCGCTGGTCGCGCCCTGGTATCCAGACTCCTGGAAACAAGACAACGTGGATATTCTCTGGGCGGCCATGCCTCCCTATATTGTCGTCTTGCAAAACGACTCTATACCCTGGGTCACAGGTTCGCACGAGGATTCCCACCAGCTTCTCGTCCGCTATACCGAGTTGAGTAATTGGGTATCCGCCAATTACGAACGTGATGTAGTATTGGGAGAATTCATCGTATGGAAACGACGTACTTTAACGACATCCTCACGCTAGAGGAGATTTTCGACGTGGCTAAGGTCATGATCCGCCCCGCCCAACCCGAGGACTTAGACGCCCTCGCCGCTCTCATCCGTGCCTTTGTCGACGAAGGTAAACTTCTGCCGCGCACCCTGGATGAACTGGAAGAACTTCTCAGCAGCTTTTTTGTCGCGGAGCTGGATGGTGAACTGCTCGGCTGTGCCGCGCTGGAAGTCTACAATCGCAAGCTGGCCGAAATTCGCAGCCTTGCCGTGTCGCGCCGCGCTCAGGGGCATGGCGTGGGCCGTAAGCTGGTGCAGGCGTGTGTGGATCGCGCCAAAGCCCTGGAAATTTTTGAAGTCATGGCGATTTCCGCGTCGGATGAATTCTTCCGCGCTGTCGGCTTCGATTATACGCTGCCGCGCCTGCGGAAAGCCTATTTCTTGCAGACCCGTGACGATCTCTGACTAAAAGGCCGAAGGCCCCCGACTGACCCCTCTGACACCTAAAAACGGGCATTCTCGCATGAGATGGCCCGTTTTTTGCGTTTACAAATAGGACGACGGCTAAACGAAGTCACCGAAGGTAAAGCCATCGGCTATGTGTTTAAAAGAAAAATTTTTATTTCATCGAGATCGGCGCGAGAGACCCCTGCCTTTAGGCAGGGGGAGGGAGGGGTCCTTTCTGGTAGGTATAGCCGTCAGAGTGGTTTCCCCGAAGGGAGGGAGCGATTTGAGTTACCTCTGGCTCGCTCCGAGCCGTCTCCGCTTGCGCGGATGATGTTCACCTCGACAAT
>DAOTUR010000657.1:0-2175 GCA_034436915.1 Anaerolineae bacterium | reverse complement strand
CAAGTCGTAAATTTGATATGGGATTGGCGTAGGGGCGCGATGCATCGCGCCCCTACAAAAGCGCTTTGGCCCTTTAAAAATTCCTTGCCATCAAAAATTGAGCCTCAGAATTTGATTTTTCGTGCCAAAATGATCGCAAAATCGAGACATGCACCATTGGTTATATACACCTACTAATCTAGCGTGTCTCGGTCTCCAGGCGCACCAACTCACGGCGCAGCGTCTTACCAACAGCCGTCTTTGGCAGTTCAGCAATGAAGGCAAAGCGGCGCGGAATTTCATAGGGAGCGAGTTTGGTCGCACAGTGATCCATCAACTCTTTTTCTGTCGCCTTCATCCCCGGCTTGAGCACAACCCAGGCTTTGAGCGCCTCCTGGCCTTCCTTCTCAGGATGAGGCACAGCCGCAACGCCCACCTCAAGCACAGCGGGATGGCTTTTAATCACATCTTCAACCGCTGACGGATAGACATTAAAGCCGCCGATGAGCGCCATATCCTTCTTGCGATCCACGATGTAGAAGTAGCCCTCTTCATCCATATAGGCAATATCGCCCGTGTGCAGCCAGACCTTGCCATCTTTTTCGCGCATCATATTGGAGGTCTCAGTGGGCATTTTGTGGAAGCCTGTCATCAGGTTTGGCGCGGCGATCACAAGCTCACCAATATCGCCGACAGGCACATCGGTCATCCCATCATCAAGGCTGACAATGCGGCAGTAGACATCGGGATAGGGCAGCCCAATCGATTTTTGTTTGTGCTCACCGCGAAAGGGATTGCCATGCGTGGCGACGGGTGTTTCACTCATGCCGAAGCCCTCAATGATGACGCTCTCGCTCATCTCCTCATACTGGCGTTTGGTCGCCATTGGCAGCGGCGCTGAACCGCTTACGTTCAACTCAAAGCATTTGAGCGGCACGTCGTGGCTGAGGACGCGAGGATGATTGCTGATAGCATTGAACAGCGCGGGTACGCCCAGGAAGACATTGGGCTTGTAGTGGTGGATGATATCAACCACTTCATCAATATCGCGGGCATTGGGGATGAGGATAATGCTGCTGCCCGATGAAATCGCCTGAATGAGCATGGCAATCAGCCCATACGAATGAAACATGGGGATGGCCCCCAGATACATCATCTCTTCGACGCGATGGCCGTTTACCTCGCCAAACTGAGTGATGCCCACCCAATGCTGCATCATCCGCACATTGGCGACGAGAGCGCCATGCGAGGCGACAGCGCCCTTCGAGATGCCAGTTGTGCCGCCTGTATATTGAAACAAGGCATTGTCACGCGCATGGAGATCGACATGCGCCGAACGCCCTTTGAAGCGTTCGAGCAGATCATTGAGCCAGTAATCACCGGGGCGCAGAGCATCGATGCGATGCCCGCCTTTTTTCTCGGCGGCCAGCGTAAACAGGACTTTAGCCGCAGGCGTGAAATACTCTTTGATATTGCTGAGAAGGATGTGCTTGACTTTGGTCTGGCCGCGAATCTGGTTGAGCAAGCCGTAAAACAGCGTCAGGGTCAGCACGTACTCAGCATCGCAGTCGTTGATTTGATAGGCCATCTTGTCGGGCGGATAGGTCGGGTTGGTAGCGGCCACGACCCCGCCTGCTTTGCTGATGCCAAAATAGCCGATGACGAACGCGACACAGTTGGGCATGACGATGGCAACTTTGTCGCCCTTCTTAAGCCCCATATCGACCAGGGCTGCCGCCAGTGCATCGGATTTTTCGTTCAGCTCACGATACGTGAGGCGCGATGTTTGCCGTCCCAGCACAGGCAGCTTGACAGTTGTGATGAGCGCAGTGCGATCAGGATATTGGCGGGCGGTTTCCTGCAAAAAGTGATGCAGGGGGACATCGGGATGGGGGAGAAGCGATTGCGGCACAAAAGAATCATAATGTTTCAGCCAGGGACGATCCGCATAAGTCATCATTAAAACACACTCCTGTTCAAAAAGGGCCACTTTAAGATCGACCCTAATGTCATTATTGAGATGCTGCCTCTATTTTAGACTATTTCAGCCGATGCTGCCTTCATACCCTATTCATAACTGGACTTTGCACATCTCAATTCTGTTTGACGGTCTGACCTTGAGCTGAGTTCAAAATGCCCACTGTACTTTTCGCATCTGTTGCGATCCCAGTGATATACGAAAACTCTGAGAGGTTT
>DAOTUR010000656.1:0-2159 GCA_034436915.1 Anaerolineae bacterium | reverse complement strand
TCTGGGCCTGAACGCCCACGATTCCAACCAACGCGATCACCAACATGAAGACAAGACTGATTCGTTTCAACATTGAAGACCCTCCTGGGGTATTGTCTAACGTCTAACCCTTATACGCAGTGTCACGCATATGAGTTCCATTCTACTCTCGTTTTCAGGATGATAGTTCTAAAAACCTGTTAAATCATGGCTCATGAACAGTGATCCTGGGCCATCTGCCGCAGCACAGGGACGGCCTGGGCCGCCAATTCCTCGTTGCCCGTCGGGTTGAGATGATAATCGGCCACGCTGATGCGGCGGCTGAACAGATAGGCCCAGATATTGAGCGGCAGACTGCGGGCCATGAGCGTGCTCGTGAGCGGTTCTTTCTCGAAGGCGGCAAACGAGACGCGCTGATCGCCATGCAGCGTCTGCATTTCATCCCACAGGCGCGACAGCCCCGGAAAGTCATCCGATAGGGGGGGAGCGGCTTGATCGGACTTGATATCCACCTGATCTGTGCCGCCGCCGCGCTTGAAGGCAAAGTTGGTATAACGCACGATCCAGGGCTGGCCTGTGCCGCCGCCGACAAAGCTCTGTGTCGTCACATCAATCGCTGGCTCAAGATCATTGCTGATGATGAGATAGAGATAGGCATCGGCATCAGGGAAGGCCCGCCATGTGCCGACGACGTTGGTGCTGTTGTAGCGCGGCACGGCCAGATTGAGCAGGCGCACAGTGGGCAGCGCACGAGCCGCAGCATTCACCCACGTCTGATCATCATTGACGCCGTAGCCAAAGGCGACGGAATCGCCCAGGATGGCAATCGTGCAGGCTGCTGTCTGAGACGTAGCCGGGACGACGCGCCCACCCTGCTGCATCCGCGCCTGCCAGTGGCTGAAGCGATAGTCGCCATCGGGGATGAGATAGCCGCGCACCGAATCGGGCTGGAAGAGGGTATTGCCCATCTTCTCCAGGTCTTGAAAGTAATACATGCCCCAGGGATCGGTCACGCGCAGCAGGATTTCAATCAGAATCAGCGTGAAGAGCACCAGCGCGGCGGCCCCGGTGAGATTTTTGACGTGATCGCGCCACGTTTTGCGTGGGGACACGGGTCTTGTGTTGGGATCAGCGGCGTTCATATGCTTGTGCCTTGCGATAAAGATCAGTGGTTTTTGCGCCTCTCCCCTATTCTAGGCTAGAATGGTCGTATCAACGTGTGGGAGACCCTTAACATGTCCCGTCTTCGTCGGATCATCCCGTCCACACCCGGCGCTCGCCGTCGTGCTTTTATCCTCACGCTTTATCTCGTGCTTCTGGCTGTGGCGGTGTCTGTTCAGGCCGTTCAGCATCGCGCTGATACCGTGTATCTCTATATTCAAGGCGACGTGGCCTATGCTCAGGCACGCGGGGAGGCGCATGTGTACCCGCTGTTCCCGCTGGCCCCGGAATGCGGCCTGCGCTGGACGAACGGCGCTGAGACGGTGCGTGTATCAGCGTCTGAACTGGCGTCTCAGCAGGAGACAGATCATGGCCTGCCCGCCGACAGCCTGATCGCGGCACATTTTGCCACCATCGGCGATATCACGGTGCTCCAGGGGATGCCCTGGGTGACGATCCGCTCCAAATTGGGCACGGTGCGCGTCATGGCCGACTGCCCGCCCCCGCCCGACACCACGCACCATGTCTACATCTATGTTCAAGGGACGCATCTCTTCCTCTATGACACGCTCAACGAACATCTGGTGCTGCTCATGCCGCTGCGTGATCTGCTGGTGTGGTCAGGCGAGGAAACATGGTCATTTGGGCTTGATGCCCTGGTGACACGGCCCGAAGATCGCCAGGGCTATACCTGGCTGCCGAGCGATGCCACCGTTTTAGGCGATTTTGCGTCGGCAGATGAAATTTTCATCACGAATCTGGATGAGACGCAGGTGCAGCTTCGCTACGGCGGTCATGAGCTGACGCTTGTGTCGTATGATCGCTAGACCCCTCACCCCCGGCCCCTCTCCCGCTGCGCGGTAGAGGGGAGCAGGACGCAACGATTCGTATCGTGTCAATTTGCAATACCTTCGCCAATTTTGAAAACACAGCCAAATCTGCCTTTTTGAAGCAAATTTGATCCCAAAATTTGGCTTATAAAAGGTCACAAAGTGCCAAAATTTGGAGAAAACCCTGCT
>DAOTUR010000655.1:0-14821 GCA_034436915.1 Anaerolineae bacterium | reverse complement strand
GCCCTACGATGATAAATATTTCGCTGACGCCAAGACCAGAGGCGCACTGGTCGATCAGATCACCGACCCCGCCGCCCGCAGCAATGTGTCGATTGTCATGCCCGTCGGCGATATGCTGGTCTTTATGCTCACGATAGAGAATTACAGCAACGTGCCGATTCGCACGACAGGCCCGACGCCGGGGACGGTCTATCAGCAAAATCAGGTGGCGGCCTCGCTGGGCGCGTTTGAAAGTCCGGGCGCGTGGCGCGTCGGCATCCAGTGTGATACGTCGACGGAACCGTTCCCGTATCGCTGGGCGGTGGGGTCGCCCGATGTGCTGATCGAGAAGACCAATCCCGGTACAGGCGAGGTCTTCTCCTATCTGCCTGCCGGGGCGAGGGCGCTGGTGTGGGGTGCGGTACGGATGACCGATATCCAGGAGCGCCAGAATCCGCAAAACTGTTGGGCGGGCTTGATCCAGGAGCAGGTCGAAGTCAGCCTACGGAACAGCGTTGTCGGCCAGCGTGAGATTCGCTTGGTCGATGCAACGGCTGAATCGGCGAAATAATGGTATCATCGGGGCGGATAACCCAGCTACACAACGGGGGCATACGGTGACAGCAGCCTATCGACAGAGCACACAGCGCCGGCACGCGACGAGTCGTTTGATGCGTGTCTGGCTTTTTGTCCTTCCTCTCATGCTGCTGCTGGCGGCGTGCGATGGCGGTGCAGTGGCAACGGTGGTTGTGCGCGGCACATCGACCCCGACACCCACGCCCAGCCCACTGCCGCAGGTGGCAACAGCGCTGCCGGCAGGCTTCCCGGACAACCCGCTGCGAATCATGCTGATCCCGCAGGATCAGGCGCGGGCGCGGGCGCTCAAACCGCAGCTTGAAAATGCGATTCTGCAAAGTACCAGCGTCACCGTCGAGATTGTCTTTGCCGAGGATCGTTTGCAGCTTCTCGATGCGCTGTGCGATACGTCCAGCAACCAACTCACGGCGATCTGGGCCGATGCCCTCACCTACTCTGTCGCCAGTGCGCGGCGCTGTGGTGATGCTACCGTCTGGCTCACCCGCGAGGGCAGCACAGGCGAAACGCGCCAGATCGTCCTCAGCAGCACGCTGCAATCCCGCGATGTGCGCTCGCTGCAAAAACAGATGTTTTGCCGCCTGGGGCGCGATGACTTCGATACATGGCTGCTGCCCGTGCTCATGCTCGAATCAGCCAAAGTCTCGGTCTCAACCTTTGGCGATGTGCGCGAATATCCCGATACGACCTCGCTCCTGAACGCCGTTGCCCTGGGCGAATGTGCCGGCACGGGCGTCGCCAGCAGCACATTGGCGGCTTGGCAGGCGGCGAATCCGAGTGTGACGGAGAATGTGGTGAGCGTGCTCGATTCTGTGCCGATCCCTTACGGCGTGCTGATGTATCCCTTCCAAATTCCGATTGCCGCCCGCCTTGCGCTGACGAATGAACTGCCCAATCTGGCGGCGGTCATGCTGCCCACCGCTACTCCGACGCCCACCCTGGAGCCGACAGCCACCACCGAGGCTGTTCTCACGCTCACGGCAACGCCTGCGGCAGCGCTCAGTACCGCCGAGGCGACTGCCGCAATTGGGGCAACTCGTGGATCAACCGCCGAGGCCGCGCAATCGACAGCCGAGGCGACGATTGGCGCGACCCGTGCTGCTCAGTCAACGGCAGAGGCAACGCAGGACGTGACCGCTGTCGTCACCGATGCGACGCAAGAGGCTACATCGGAAGCGACACAGGCAGCTCAAGCAACGGCGGAGGCCAGCGTAGAGGTGACGGCTGATGCAACGGCTGAGATCGAGGCCGCGCTGACTGCCCAACCGACGCAGGAGGCCACCGCCGATGTGCCTGTCGTCGTCGCCAATGATACCGAAACGCTGCTGGCTCCCTTCGTCGGCCCTGGCAAGCTGGTGGCGCTTGCGGCGAATGATCTCAAGACGCTGGATGATTTCCTGGCGTCATCGGGCCTGAATTTCTCGCAGTTGGGGCAGTAAATCGGGATGTTACATATTGGTATCGGGCAGAATCATGTAGCGTTCGTGTAGGGGCGCGATATATCGCGCCCAAAATGATGACATCCCAATTGTAGGGGCGCAGCAGGCTGCGCCCTTACAAAAGCTCGATTGCTGTCTCTAGACACCTTTCGCACTCTGTTATGCATCCCTCGCCCCTTGTGGGAGAGGGGCCAGGGGTGAGGGGTGCACAAAGGATAATCCTTCATTGCCCCTCGATCTTGCCATCATCATCGTCACCTGGAACGTGAAGACTCTGGCGCTGCAAACCCTCGCCAGCCTCGCGGCGGATCTGGCGTCAAGCGGCCTGACATCACACATCGTGCTTGTCGACAACGACTCGCATGATGGCACACCCCAGGCCGTCCGCGACGCCTATCCCCAGGTGCAGGTGATCGAGACCGGCGAGAATCTCGGCTTTGGGCGCGGCAATAACGTCGGGCTGCGGGCGCTTGGCTTTGGCACAGACACGCCTGCTGAGTCGCTGCCGCGTGCGGTCTACCTGCTCAATCCCGATACCATCACGCAGCCGGGGGCGACGCGGGCGCTGTATGAGGGCCTGTTCTCAGACAGCGATATCGGCCTCGTCGGAGCGCATCTGCTGAATGAGGATGGCTCGTTTCAGCATGGTGCATTTGCCTTCCCTGGGTTGCGTCAATTGTGGGCGGAGTTTTTCCCGACGCCGGGTCGCCTGCTCGAAGGGCGCTTCAATGGGCGCTATCCGCGTGTCTGGTATGCGGGCGCGGCGCTGTTTGAGGTCGATTTTTCGCTCGGCGCGACGATGATGCTGCGCCGTGAGGTCATTAAGCAAACGGGCGGCTTTGATGAAACCTTCTTCATGTATGCCGAAGAGGTCGATTGGGGCTGGCGTATTCACAAGGCGGGCTGGCGCACGGTATGCGTGCCAACGGCGAAGGTGGTGCATCTCGTCGGGCAGAGCACCGGGCAGATCAAGCCGCGCAGCATCGTCAATCTGTGGGAGAGCCGTCTGAGCCTGTTCTGCAAGCATTATCCGCGCTGGAAAGAATGGCTGGCTCGGCGCATGATCCGCATTGGGATTCGGCGCAAACAGCGCGCATTGGATCGGGATGCGGCGCTGTCGCAGGCGGATCGCGCTGCCATGCATGACGCCTATGAGCGCGTGTTACAGATGGCAAAGACGGGCGTGCCATGCTGATAATGACAGATACGACGATGGTTTGTAGGGACACGGCCTGCCGTGTCCACACATTCGGACAAGGCGGGCCGTGTCCCTACAGACCCACATAAATATCTCTATTTATCGTTGTGGCGGGGTACTACAAGTTATGGATATCATGTTGAAAGATCGTCTCATCGCCATTGTCCTCACCTATAACGAAGCGGAACATATCACCGCCTGTCTGGAGACGCTGCGCTTTGCCGAGGCCCGTCTCGTCGTCGATTCGGGCAGCACCGATGCCACTCTGTCTCTGGCGCAGGCGACGGGCGCAGAGGTTATGGTGCGCTCGTTCGACAATTACACCGGACAGCGCAATGCAGCGCTCGATGCCGTCAAGGAGCGGGCGGAATGGGTGCTGTTTGTCGATGCCGATGAGCGTGTGTCGCCCGCGCTGGCCGCTGAGATTGAGCAGGCGATGACGCAACCTGCCTATGCGGGCTGGCAGATTCCGCGCCATAACTATCTCTTTGGCGTGCTGACGCAAGGGGCGGGCTGGTATCCCGATTATCAGACGCGGCTGCTGCGCGTTGGCGCGGCTCACTATGATCCATTGCGCCAGGTGCATGAGGTAGTGCTGCTGGAGGGGCCGCTCGGCACGCTGCAAGAGCCGTTCATCCACTACAATTACAAAGACCTCGCGCACTTTCGCGCCAAGCAAAATAAATATTTGAAATACGATGCAAAGATGCTGTATGAGCAGGGCATCACGCCTAAATTTTATACGTATCTCACACAGCCGATCCATCATTTCTGGTGGCGCTTCGTCACGCTCAAAGGCTATACCGATGGCTGGCACGGCCTGCGCTTGTCGCTGCTGATGGCGTGGTATGAGGGGCGCAAGTATTGGCATCTGCGGCAGTTGCGGCATGAAAAGGGGTCGGAAGGGGTACACTAATCGTCTGTACCCCTCCAGCTTGCGATGTTATTCTATCGAGGGAACCAGCACACCATAGCCACCGTTGGTGCGACGGTACAACACCTGCACGATATTGTCATCCGCATTGAAGTAGACGAAGAAATCATGGCCGAGCAGTTCCATCTGCTGCACCGCTTCTTCATCGTTCATGGCAGAGATATTGACCTGCTTGCGGCGGATGATTTGTGGCTCTTTCCAGCCAGCATCCGGGGCCATGAGGTCTTCAATCGAGGGAATATCCTCCGCAACATCTAGCTCTTCCTGTGTGGCCTGATAGCGATCTTCCGGGTGACGGATTTCACGCCGCTTGCCTTTAAAACGCTCGATCTGTTTGTACATCTTATCGAGCGCCCCATGCAGCGCCGCTTTGACCGCATCTCCACCACCGCTCAGGACCGATTTCTCCTCGGATCTCAGGATTGCGCCGCGACTGTGGCGCACCGTGATTTGAACTGTGATCTGATCCGGCCCACGACTGTACTCCTGCTTGGTGATATCCGTCCGCACCCCGGCAATGTTGGGCAGATAGCGGCTGAGTTTCATCAGCCGCTCCTGAGCATACTCCCGCATATTGTCAGCGATGACGATGTTGTTCCCTTGAATAGAGATATCCATGCCAGGTCCTTTCGAGTGGAAAAAGTGAACATGCCTCTATTCGGCACGGCTGAGCGTCAATGCGTAAACCGCATGTGCTCCTGCCGTTAATGCGGTTTGGGCGCAGGCTTTTAAGGTTGCTCCTGTTGTACGCACATCATCCACGATGAGAAGCGTCCGCCCAGCCACCTGGGACGGATCAGCTTTGAACGCTGACTCAACATTGGTCAGACGTTCTTCGCGGTTCAGGCCCACCTGTGATCCCGTATCGCGCTCCCGTGTGAGAGCGTCGGATGTGGGAATGCCGATTTGATCGGCCAGCGCCGCGCACAAGATCTGACTCTGATTATAACCGCGTTCTGCCAACCGAGCCTTAAACAATGGTACGGGAATAATGAGATCAATTGTCACCTTGAAAAGAGGAGACGCGGCAGCGAGGCGTGCGCCGAGCAGCGGGGCAAGATCGGTCAAACCATAATATTTGAGCGCTTGAATTGAGTTTTGCAGCAGGCCGCTGTGTCCTCCGGTGGAGAGAGTCGCGGCGAAGCCTTCAAGGGGATAAAAAGCAGGATCAAGCGGCAGGGCGGTGAGATCGGCGGCACACGACGCGCACCACCAGGCATCGACGCGCCCGCATCCCACGCAGCGCGGTGGAAAAATCCAATCGAGTGCAGCATCCCTGACCCACGCCACCCAGGGAGGCGTCCACCGCCCCACAGCAAGCGGGGCAGTGATCGATCTGGCGGGCTTCACGTTAGAACGCGCCGCCTGTGTTCGTATTCATCACGCGGATGACCGCTGGCCCCAGCAGCACAATCCAGATGGACGGGAAGATGAGCAGAACCATCGGGATCATCATCTTGACAGGCGCTTGCTGCGCTTTTTCCTGAGCACGCTGGCGGCGCTTCACGCGCATCTGATCGGCCTGCACGCGCAGAATCTTGGACATACTCACGCCCAACTGCTCGGCCTGGATGATGGCCGCCGTGAAGGAATTGACATCCGGCACATCCATGCGGTGGGCCATATCGCGCAGGGCATCACGGCGCGGCTTACCGAGTTGGATTTCGCGCAGTACGGGCCAAACGCCAGCGCCAGCTCGTTATCCCACTTCTCGTACACCTTGCCCATCGCCGCATCAAAACCGAGACCAGCTTCCACGCAGATCACCAGCAGATCGAGCGCATCGGGCAGCGCCTTGACGATGTTATTCTGACGCTTGGAGATTTTGCTGTTGAGCGACAGCATCGGGAAGTAATAGCCCAACGCCAGCCCGCCTGCGATCCCCAGGATGAGGGTTGGGAATTCCAGATGCAGGATGCTGGCCGAGAAGGGGATTGAGATAATCCCAAACACAACTGTAAAGAAAATGCGCTGCAAGAAGAAGGCCGTTGGGTCTGTCGTCTGTCCGGCCAGTTCCAATTTGTGGCGCGTCATCTCAAGCTGCTTTTGTGGCGTAAAGCGGGCGACACTCGCCGAGAGGGTGCGGATTGTTGGCACAATCACGCGATCACGGAAGGCCAATTTTTGCTCAACATCTTCCAGTGATTCAACCTGGATATCCTTCTCACCATAAATGGCAAGACGATCCGCCAGCGGGTCACGCCCCTGGTCATCGCGCAGGTTGACATACACCATCACAGCCAGCAAGCCCAGGACACCGAGGACGATGATAAGGGGGAGTAATGCTTGCATCGATTTCTCCTCTAACGTTTACTTTTGACGATGGTTTGACGGGCGCATGTCCCGATAATGCTGATCAGAATAAGCGTTGCCATCACAGTACTTCTGAAACTTTTCTTGCGGCGTAAGCGGACGCAATCGTCCGATAAATCGCCGCAGCCTGCGGATCTGAAGCCGCAGGCTGATAAGCTGAGGCTCGATCACCCGATCACGAAAGGTCATCATCTGCTCAATATCTTCCATCTCTTCGATCTCATGGTCATCATTCATTGAATGTTGATCCTACTGCCGATCAAACCGAAAGCCCCAAATATGATCAGACATGGGACTCTCGGTTAAATTTCGATATCGACGATTTTTTGAATGACGGCGGTCCCGATCCCAATCAGCGTGAGACCTGCCCCAAGCATCGGCCAGCCGCAGCCCTGGTTCGAGAACAGCAGCCCCATGTAGCCCGGATTGACGCCGTTCAGAAACAGCGCCAGAGCAATCGGCAGGAAGCTGATGAGATAACCCGTGATGCGCCCCTGTGAGGTCAGCACCCGAACTTCGCCTTTCAGCTTAATGCGTTCACGAATGGTCGAGCTGATGACTTCGAGAATTTCGGCTAAGTTACCGCCGACCTCGCGCTGAATGTTCACAGCGGTCACAACGAGATCCAAATCTTCACTCTCAACGCGCTCAAGCAGGTGCTCCAGCGCATCTTTCATGTCGATGCCGAGCTGCATCTCTTTCACGACGCGCAAGAACTCCGTCTGGGTGGGTTCAGGCGCATCACGCGCAATTGCTTCCATCGCTTGCGGCACGCTGTAGCCGGAGCGCAGCGCGTTGACCCACAGGCTCAGGGTGTCCGGCAGTTGGTTTTCAAAGCCATGAAGCCGTCCACTGACCAGCCGCCCCACATACAGGCGCGGCATGAAGAAGCCAATCGCCGCGAAGACGAATGACATGACTGGATCGCCCGCTGCCAGGATGGTGTAGCCCAGAGTGTAGCCGAGGGCCGCCGCCCCGATATGACCGACGGCAAACTCCGCCGGGGTCAGCTTGAGGTTGGCGCGGGCCAACTTGCGACGAGTGCTCTGGCCCCATTTGCGCTGCGATAACCAATCATTGACGGGGTCTAGAAAACGACGCCCCTCTTCAAAGACCGAACCAGCAGACACCGCCGCCTCTTGATTGGCTTTTTCCGTTTCATCGGCAGCCTTCAAAAACGCTTCATATTCCAGCGATTGATCGAGATTCTGCATCCGCGTCTCGATCAGGTTATCATCGCGGCGTGTGAAATAGGCGGCCACTGCGACGATAATCACCATCACCACAATAAGCGCTATGACAATGGCAATTTGCATAGGTTTATCCCTGAATACTGTTGTCTTGTCTATTGTAGGCCATAACAGGAAAATGCGTCAATCACGACGCACTTTCCCACACGCTATTTGCGGGCGATACCGAAGATCGAGGACGGCAGAGCAATGCCCGCATCTTCAATCTGCTCGATGAATTTGGGCCGAATGCCCGTCGGACGGATGCGCCCAACGATCTTGTTATTCTCGTAGCCGGTTTGCTCAAATTCAAAGATATCGGACATGGTGATCATTTCACCTTCCATGCCCTGGACTTCGGTCACAGCCGTAATTTTGCGCGATCCATCACGAATACGCTGCTGCTGCACGATACAATTCACAGCGCTGGCGATCTGCTCGCGGATCGCACGCACAGGCAAGTCCATCCCCGCCATCAAGCACATGACTTCGAGACGGGCAATGGCATCGCGTGGGGTATTCGCGTGGAGCGTCGTCAGCGAACCATCGTGACCCGTGTTCATGGCCTGGAGCATGTCCAGCGCTTCGCCGCCGCGACATTCTCCAACCACAATACGATCAGGCCGCATACGCAAGCAGGCCATCACGAGATCCTGAATGGACACCATACCGCGACCTTCAATGTTGGCCGGGCGGCTCTCCAGCGACACGACGTGTTCCTGTTGTAACTGCAATTCTGCCGCGTTTTCCACCGTGATGATGCGTTCATCGTTCGGGATGAAGCCTGACAGCACGTTGAGCAGGGTGGTTTTGCCTGATCCTGTACCACCCGACACCACGATATTGAGTGCGCCGATGACGCAGGCTCGTAGGAACTCACCCACCTCCGGTGACATCGACCCGAAGCGGATGAGGTCAGCAATGCCGAGCGGTTTCTTGGAGAATTTACGAATGGTAATGGTCGGGCCACACAGCGCAATCGGGCGAATGACGACGTGGACACGCGAGCCATCTTTCAAACGCGCATCCACCAGCGGCGAGCTTTCGTCAACACGACGACCCAACGGCGCGACGATGCGGTCAATCACACGCATGACATGCTCATCGTTCTCAAAGGTGACACCCGACAGGTGCGGCTTGCCTTTTTGCTCGATGAAGACCATCTTCGGGCCGTTGACCATGACCTCGCTGATGGAGTCATCTTTCATCAGGGCATCGAGCGGGCCGAGGCCGAGGATATCCGCGACGACAGATTCAAACAGGCGATCACGCTCCGATTTGTTCAGCAGCATGTTCTCTTCGGCCAGAATCGCGTTAAAGAGCTGCTGGATTTGCTCGCGTACTTCTTCCGTCTTCGATAAGTCGGAGGATGGATCGAGTTCGGCCATCAGGCGGTTTTGCACACGCGATTTGAGATCAGAGACATTATCCCCTGGCTTGGTTGATTTTGCGCCAGACCCACCACGCTGCGCTCCCGCCTGGGCGCTGGCCCGCTGCGCTGCAATGCTTTGCTGACGACGCGCTTCTTCGGCGTCTTTGGCCTGACCATCTCCACCCGAAGGCGCGGGAGTGCCTGGTTTTGGTGGTTGATTCGGAACAGCACGACGCAAAAGAGACATGTTTCACTCCTAAATTTGAACAGGCTGTTTATGGATTTGGGGCCGTAAGGAATTTTACGGCCCCACAGGATTATTCACGCTGCGCGGTTTAGCGCCGACGGAAGAATCCACTGATGAGATTGGTGGTGCTCTGGGCGGCTTGCGGGTCGCTTACGGCCTCGGCCTCGCCCATCAATCCCTTATACAGATGATTCGACAGATCATACAACTGCTTAATCAAGGGCTTTGTCATATCCCGATCTGAGGCAATGACAGGCACGCCGCGATTGATGGCGCTGAGAATCACCTTGTCATCGACCAGGGGCAAAATCCCCTCGACAGGGCGGCGCAGATATGACTGAATCTTATCGGGCAGCGGGATGCCTTTGTCTTTGGCGGTACGCTGATCGAGCACGGCTTTGTTGATGACGAGGCAGACCTTATCAGCCGGGAAGCCCGATTGATCGAACCACTCCAGCGTCAGGCGCGTATTTTTGATCGACGGAATATTCGGGTTGACGACGACGACGATCTTGGTGGCCTTATCGAACAGCCCTGCGATCACATTGTCAATCGAGCGGCTGGTATCGACGACGATGAAATCGTAGTGATAGGCAGCCTGCTCAACGATCTGCGGCACAGAATCCGGCTGTTGATCGCGGATGTCGACGCCCATCATCGGGCGTGGCGGCCCTAGCAGCACCTTCATGCCGCTGTCGTGCGTCATGACGATATTCTCAAAATATTCGATATCGAGTTCGGCTTCCAGATTTTCCACCAGATCGGAGATGGTGGACTGCGGCTTGAGATTGAGGAAGGCCCCGACATCGCCGAATTGCAGGTTGCCATCGACCAGCAGGGTTTTAATCCCCTCTTTCATCAAACCGGAGGCCAGACTGATGGCGATGCTGGTGCAGCCTGCGCCGCCTGTCGGACTATAGACCACGATCACATGGCCCGCCCGATCTGGTCGTTTTTTATTGTCGGGATCGATGATCGGGGAAATGATGCCTGACCCCTCGCGCATCCGTTTCATTTGTTCGCGGATGGGGCCGTACTGATCATAGACGCTGTGGATGGTCGAATACAGTTTGTCCATATCCGGCGGCTTGGGCAGGAAGAAGCGTGCGCCCGCGAGCATGGCCCGCTGCATGTAATCGGTATCGTCCTGCACCGACATCATGATGACGCCCGTCTCAGGCAGGGCTTTGGTGATGCGTGACGCGGCTTCCAGCCCGTCCATATCGGGCATGTTGATATCCATGATCACGATATCGGGCCGCAATTCTTTGGCTTGTTGGACAGCCTCACGCCCATTCGATGCTGTTCCGACGACTTTGAACTCTTGCTCGAATTGCAGCAGTTTCTTCACGCCTTCGCGGGCTTCGGGCATGTCGTCGACCAGCAAGATGTTAATTGTGGTAGCGGGTTTCCCCGAATCATTCTTTCCAGCGTTTGTTTTACTGCTGCTCATGAAGTGAATGTCCTCTAACTCTATCCCACAATCAAACAGTGATGTGCAGATTCGTTATCGTCTATTGTTGCACAGAATGGCGTTTTTGATGCGAAAGTTTCCCAAATTCGTCTTCTGGGGCGTGTCATGCAGAGCAGGCATACAGCCCGCTCCGCATGATGATGACGAACGCTCAATGGGGCCACCGAGCGTCTTACATAGTGATCAGACGACTATCCGCCAGAGCCAGTGTTGCTCAATGAGATGGAGTTCCCCACTGACAACTGCCGAATACTGCGAATAGCAGGTTCAATGCCGTACTCAAACTTCTGCGGCACTTCGATGCGGAAGCGGTTCATGATGACTTCCAGCGACACCGTTTGCGTTTCGAGGCCAGAATGATCGCCGGCGGAGCGCAGCGCGAACGTGACCGGAATTTTGGCTTCGACCAGATAGGTCAGCACAACCGCATCCTGGGGCGAGACCGCCAGCGTCACAATATCAGGACGTGGGGGCAGCGGGGTGGGCGGCGGCGGTGCATCGGCGGGGGTGCCTTCCGGCGTCGGTGACAGTTCAATCGGTGTGGGTGTGGCCGCCGGGCGGAACAGAGCGCCATCCGCCGGGAAGTCACCCGTCCAGACCACCAGGGCATCCTGGATGGTGCGCTGGGTCGACAGGCGCGGACGCGGCTCTTCTGACGGGGTAATGAACACCGGGAATGTGCCTGCGCCCGGAACGAGGCGGGTGTCAAATGCGCCACGCGCTGCCGTACTGAAGTTAAAGGTTACGGTTTCATTGCTGGGGCAGGGCGGTTGACCACCGCTTGCACAGGTGAAGGCGATCAACTGGAAGAAGTTCGGTTCAATCGTCTGGAAATTGCGATCAATGTCCACAAACAGCAAGGACGCGATCAGATCGACGTAATCACCCGGTTGAATGGCGTAAGCCACGCTGGTGATACGATCCATCGGGAAGGCGACGGCCACTTTGCCTTTGGGCAGCACAGCGGCAGCATCCGAACCAGTCGAGGCCAGATTTGTGAGAGCACCCTGTTCCAGCGGATCAACTAGCAGGGGCTGTAAGATCGGCTGCTCACGGTAGATGTCTGTGCGGGCAATCTTCCCAATCACATCTTCGGCATTGCTGTAGGCCGCCACAGGCACAGCATCAGCCGGCCACTGGCGAATCTCAACCGCATTGGCTTCAATGGACGTGCCGCGTGGGATTTGCTGAACAGCAATCACGACATTCACATAATCAAAGGGCGTGGCTGTCGGAAGCAGGTTACTGACATCCTGCTGCACGGGTGCGGGGCCGCCGCCTTCCTGGGTCGGTACGTTGGGATCGACGGCTGGCGCAGGGGGCTGCTGGCTCACGAGCAGCACAACGACCACCACAACGACAATCGCCAGAACGACAATGATGGGTAACAAACGTCTCATATTGAATTTGCTCCAATGATGGCAATGTCAGCGTTCCAATGTCCAACGAGCCGTCACAGCCATCTCACGTCCCGTCGGAGTCTCTCTATGAACTTGAGTTTAATCTGACGACAGAAATTGTCAAACAAACGGGACGAATAGCCTGTCTCTCAATATAGAGGATTTTGTAATCCCTCTGCATTGAGAGATGGTTTGACATATTAAACGCTCTCGCCTGCGGGCAGTTCCATACGAACTGTCGTGCCTTCATTTTCGTTGCTCTTGACTTCAATAATGCCGCCCACCAGCTCCAACTTGTTCTTCAACATGTTGAGCGCCTGCACGCGGGCATTGTCGGTATCGCCGCGTGAGGCATCGAAAATGTTGGTGGCATCGAAGCCGCGCCCGTTGTCCTGCACCGACATCTTGACTTTTTCGCCGGCCATATCCAACCGCGCATTGATTTCGGTTGGCGTACTGTAATCACGGGCCAGCGACATCACATCCTGGATGCTGCGGAAGACCAGCACTTCACGATGGCGTTCTAAGCGGCGATTTTCGCTGACGAGTTCCAGTTTCGTTTCAATATCATTCTTTTCTCCAAACCGCTCCACATAGCGGCGTACCGTTGGGGCGACGCCCAGATCGGTGAGCATCATCGGGCTGAGATCGAAGATGAAATCGCGCACTTTCTGGAAGGCGCTGCTGGCATTGCTTTTCAATGCGCCCAGTTCTTCCGCCGCCTTGTCAGGATTGCGATCAAACAGGCGCTGGCAAATTTCGGCTTGTAGAATGAAGTTGGTGAGCGATTGGGCCGGGCCATCATGCAGCGCCCGTGACAGGCGCTGACGTTCATCCTCCTGGGCGCGGATGATGCCAATGATATCCAGGCTGGCGGCAGCGGCGACCCCCTTGGCGGTCTCTTCCGGCCCCGACAGCGCACCCGCGCCTTGCAGCTTGGTCAGAAGCTGGCTCAGGAATGCCTGACGTTGTTCGAGGTATTCGTAATTCGCCTCAAATTTCTCCAACTGGCCGCGCATGGTTGCCAGACGAAAGCGCACTTCGAGCGCTTCATCGTATTTATCGCGGATGTCTTCACGCGGGACGGTATCGATATTGTCTTTGATGTTCCGCAGTTCCGCCGCAATGCTGGAGTAGCGATTTTGCTCACGCTCCACCGCCGTTTGCATGGCGGCAATCTGATCTTTGAACTCGGTCAGACGACGCTTTGACAGCGTCATCTCCTGCGTGAGCATGTTGACAATTTCGTCTTTTGGATTTGAGAGATCGTTATCAAAATCCATCATCAGCCCTCTTTGCTAAACTTCTCGATTGATTTCCTGATCAATTCGCACCCAACCGCGCCGAATAGCGATGACGGCGGCCTGTGTGCGATCTTTCACGTTGAGTTTCTTTAAAATGGATGTCATGTGATTTTTAACCGTTTGCTGGCTGATGCCCAGGCGGTTGCCAATTTCTTTATTCAGCATTCCCCGCGTGACGTATTCAAGAATTTGCATTTCACGCTGGCTGAGGGGAATAAAATGACCTTCTTCGGTGAGATAGCCCGATGAATGCATGATTTGCTCGTTGAGCCATGCCTCCACCTGACGATTGTTCATCGGCGTCGTGCCAACGACAAAATAGCCCTGGGCGACGGTGCGAACCAGCTTCACGAGGCGTTCCTGGCTGATATCCTTCGAGCAGTAGGCAGCGGCCCCACTGCGCAGGGCGTGCAGAACCTGCTCTTTATCGTGGTGCGCTGTGAGAATGATGATCGCAAGATCCGGGTGGCTTGGTTTCAGCAGGCGGCAGACCTGGAGGCCGTTGGTATCAGGCAGATTGACATCCAACAGGAGGACTTCCGGTTGTAGTTGGTCAACGAGGCGCAGTGCCATCGACCCACTGTCGCTGAAGCCAATGACTTCAATATCATCCTCCAGCCGCAGCGCTTGCTCTAAGCCTGAACGAAACAAGGGATGGTCATCGACGATCATCACCCGAATCTTTTTGCGTTCTGGTCGGTGAGGTTGCGAGTTCATAATGGTAGCAGTGCGAGGCAGACCTCGCTAAACCACCCCTCCTTCATTTATTTCAGCGTTGATGACAGATAGATTGGAGTCTACAACACGCGAGTGTGTGACGCCAAGTATAGCACGAAATGATAGCCCTCACACCGCTCCCATCCTTAACCGCATAAAAGACTCGTTACGATACAGCGCGGGGGTTGAAGATTTGTAATATTTAAGGGGCGTTTTGGATTCGATCCTCAATCAAGGGTGCAGCACTCTGATAGGTGTAGAGAATGACGTGGTTTGACCTGTCGTATTTTCGTTTGAGGGGGGATTATCGTAGGGTGACCCATGGGTCGCCCCTACAAAAACGCTGTGACCTATTGAGAACCTATGGGATGACGTGAAAATCCCGACCACGTTATCCCCCTCTTCACTGGCATGAAATGGGACTCGCCTTTCGCTCACTTTGCTTCAGAATAGGGGAGAGACAACACAGGATCGACATTTTGTCAACGACCCCCGGCTGAAACCGGGAGCATGAATAATGCTCAGGTTGACCAGACTCAGGCTTGATGTCAGAGCCTCCGTTAGGGGCGAATACAGAGGCACTTCGGGATGACCTTCCAGTTCCGAACTCTGCGGTGAACG
>DAOTUR010000654.1:0-2982 GCA_034436915.1 Anaerolineae bacterium | reverse complement strand
AACCCGTGCAAAAACTGCGATGGCAGCGGACGCAAACGCAAAAAGACCTCCCTCACCGCGCACATCCCGGCAGGCGTCTATGATGGCCTCCGCATTCAGCATCCCGGCCAGGGCGATGTCGGCGAATTGGGCGCACCTCCCGGCGATCTGTATATCATGATTCACGTCCGTGAGCACCAATTGTTCAAGCGCCGCGACAGTGATGTCATCGTCGATTGGGGCGTCAATGTGGCACAGGCCGCTCTGGGTGATAAGCTGGTGATCCCCTCGATTGATGGGGAGTATGAACTGACGATTCCACCGGGAACGCAGACAGGCACGATGTTCCGCGCACGCGGTAAAGGCGTGCCGCGTTTGCGTTCCAATGGCACAAGCGCCGGACGCGGCGATCAATTGGTGTATATTAATGTGAGCGTCCCCAATAAGCTATCACCGCGTCAGCGCGAATTGTTTGAGGAGTTGGCGCAGTCGTTGGGCATGGACGTGCAGAATCAGCAAAATGGGCGCGGCTTCTTTGAGCGCGTGATGGACTTTATCAATGGCAGCGGTGACGGCGACGGCACAGGACGCAGGTAAACCAATGGCACAGTGGGTTGAAGTGTCCCTCCGAGTCGATGGTGAAGCGGCTGAGGCGGCTGCCAGCGAGTTCCAGAAGTGGTGTCATCAGGGCGTCGCCATCGAGCATGACGGGATTGAACCGGACAAGTACGATGATGGCGAAGTCCCCGCCCCCAAAATGCTGATCGTGCGCGGCTATTTTGCCGCCGATTCGCAGGCGGAGACGATCAAGGCCGAGATCAACCGCGCCATTGGCTATCTCAACATGCTCTATCCCATGCCACAGCCGACCTACGGCCTTGTGGACGAGGATGATTGGGCCAATGCCTGGAAAGTCCATTATCATCCGGTGCGGATTGGACGCCATTTGCTGATTCGCCCTCTCTGGATCGATATCACGCCTGATCCGGCTGATGTGGTCATCTCGCTTGATCCAGGCATGGCCTTTGGCACAGGCACGCACCCCACAACGCAGCTCTGCCTTGAGGCGATTGAAGACCTGATCCAGCCCAAACAGGATATCCTTGATCTGGGCTGTGGCAGCGGCATCCTGGCAATTGCAGCAGCCAAATTGGGCGCACACAAAGTCATCGCCGTTGATATTGAAGAACTAGCCATTAGCACAACGATGGAAAATGCCGAGGTCAACGGCGTGGCGAACGAGATTCTGGCGCATCAGGGCAGCATCGAGACGCTTCTGCCCTCGGCCCGCCGCTTCGATTTTATGCTGGTGAACATCCTCGCCAAAATCATCATCACCATGTGTGAGCAGGGATTGGGCCAGTTGGTGCGACCCGGCGGCACGGCCATCTTCAGCGGCATTATCGACACCCAGGCTGACGACGTGGAGGCTGCGCTGCGTGCAGCGGGCCTTGAGCCGTATAAGCGTCGTCAGCAGGGCGATTGGATTCTCATCGAAGCCACACGGCCCGCCGTCTCATGATGCCCGCCCCGGCCCGCGCCACGTTTCGCTTTCACGGCGGCCTGAACGATTTTGTTCAGCGCCGCCAGCGTCATCTCCCGATTGAGCATACCTTCTCCTGGCGAGCCTCGATCAAGGACATGCTGGAATCGCTTGGCCCACCGCACAGCGAAGTATGGCGACTGCTCGTGAACGGCGTCTCCGTCGATTTTGAAACCATCGTGCAGGGCGGCGATATCATTGATGCCTATGACATTGAGAGCGCACCCCAGATTGACAACCCTGTGGCGCTCATACCACCCTATCCGGGCCGCCCGCGCTTCATCCTCGATCAGCATCTGGGGCGCTCTGCGGCCTATTTACGCATGTTGGGCTTCGATACGCTGTATCGCAATGATTACCATGACGAGGAATTGGCACGAGTCTCGGATGAGGACACGCGCATTCTGCTCACCCGCGATGTAGGGCTGCTCAAACGTGGGCGCGTGATGTACGGCTACTTTGTCCGCAATACCGATCCGCTGGTGAGCCTGCGCGAGATTGCCCGCCGTTTCGATTTGGGCGATCAGGTGCAGCCGTACCAATACTGCATGAAGTGCAACGGCCTTTTGCAGCCCGTCGATAAAGCAAAAATCCTCGACCTCATCCCCACTGAGACCGCCGCCGCCTTTGAGGAGTTCCATCAATGCGATATGTGCCATCAGGTCTACTGGAAGGGGGCGCACTTCGCCAAAATGGAGAAGCTGGTGCAAGAGGTGTTAGAGGATTTGAAAAACTGATAGAAACCGCAAAGAGCGCAAAGAAACAATTATTTGAAATTCTTTGCGCTCTTTGCGTCTTTGCGGTTCCCTTATTCACTCACCTTACGCACCCCCATAAAATGATGCCGAGAGCGCTGGAATGAGCTTCAAGCCCTTCCTCCCAGCCCCTCCGCCCTGTTCAGAGAGGGTGAGCAAAACGCTTGAAGTCCCTCTCCACAACGTGGGGAGGGATTTCAGGGAGGGGTAAACTGCGTAAGGTGAGTTATTCAGTTTCTTTCCCCACCTGAAGCACAAACACACCCCAGCCCAACGCCTCGCGCTCATAGCGCAAATAGCGCTGCTGCGATTCGGTCAGCCAGGCTTTGAGCGCCGCTGCCTCATCATGATCGGGATGCTTTTGCAGCCAGCGCGCACATGCCCGCCATTGATACGTGTAGTGGGCATCCATCTGCGCGATTGAGACAAGATGCACATCGCGCAGAATCACCTCATGATCCGTCAGGGAGAGGCCAATCTCACCCACCGTCGGCAGCGCCTCAGCAGGCCAATCCAGCATCTCGCAGATGTCGGGCGTGGGCCGCTGCCGCCAGTACATCATGCCGAGCAGCAGCAGGCCGCCACGCTGCTCATCTGCCGCCTGGCGCATCCAATCGCGGGTCTCTGTGAGCGTGTCATGCCGCCCGCTGGCGGCGAGGCAGGCGATCACATCATACTGGTGAAAATCCTGCGGATAATCGAGCA